>CAZKGE010000038.1:12214-12959 GCA_964552065.1 uncultured Oscillospiraceae bacterium
AACAGCGTGCGCAGCGGCTCGACCAGGCCGACAAAGCCGATATCCTCCGGCAGGCCGCCGACGTTGTGGTGGCTCTTGATCGTCGCGGCGCTGTCCGTGCCGCTCTCGATCACGTCCGGATAGATCGTGCCCTGCAACAGATAGTCCGCGCCGCCGAGCTTCTTGGCCTCCTCCTCAAACACGCGGATGAACTCGCGGCCGATGATCTTGCGCTTCTGCTCCGGATCGGTCACGCCCGTAAGTTTCTCCAGGAACCGCTCGGACGCGTCGACCGGTATGATGTTGAGGTTCATCTGGTCGCGGTAGAAGCGCAGCACCTCCTCCGCCTCGCCCGCGCGCAGCAGGCCGTGGTCGACGAAGATGCAGGTCAGCTTTTCGCCGACCGCGCGGTTGACCAGCACGGCCGCGACCGACGAGTCCACGCCGCCGGACAGCGCGCCGAGCACCCGCCCTGCCCCGACCTTCCCGCGCACCTCGTCGATGAGCTGCTCGGCAAGGTTTTCCGTCCGGTAATCGCACTTGAGGCGGCAGATTTTTTTAAGGAAGTTCTGGAAGATCTTCTCGCCCTTCTGCGTGTGCGCCACCTCGGCGTGGAACTGGATGCCGTACACGCGCTGCGCGTCCTCCGCAAACGCGGCAATGCGGCAGTGCTCCGTCACGGCGATCGGCAGAAAGCCGCCGGGCATTTCCACGACGGAATCGTTGTGGTTCATCCAGACGATCGCGCCGCCGTCCATGCCGGAAA
>CAZKGE010000039.1:0-12908 GCA_964552065.1 uncultured Oscillospiraceae bacterium
ACCGCACGCCGTGGAGCGTGTTCGTCGAGTCGTACGGCGACGTCGCGCTCGAGGACAACGCCGCGGGCGACATCTTCGTGCGCTTTTGGCTGCTGCCGAACAGGGCGGACCTGTGGCTGTCGATCAACGAGGGCCGCTCGGACGACGAGGTCGATGTTTTGGCGCTGTCGCAGGCCAACATCACGAGCCTGAGAAACGCCACGGAGTCAAGCCCCGCGACGCTGACCGCCGGCGGCTATACGTTCACGGGGTATTCGAAAACCGCGTCCGCCGAGCGCAGGGTGATGGGATATGACCGCGAGTACGTGCTCAAACTGCGCTGGCCGGGGCGCGGCGGCGCGAACTCGCTGCCGTCCGGGACGCTCGCGCTCAAGGCGTATCTGTACGCGTCCGGCCAGTCCGGCAGCGTGTACCGCTATGCCGAGAGCAACTCGATCGACCGCCTCGTGCAGGTGGTGCAGGGCCCGGGCAACGACACGACGCTGCTCAAAATGGCGCTTGACCTTGGCAACGGAAATCCCGAGCTGCGCGTCACGGTCGTGTACCCGGACACGAGCCCGCTTGCCACGCAGACGATCGCCGTGGGGAACGGCGCCTACAACAGCGCGCCGACGAGCTATTACCTGTCGCTCTATACCTATCAGAAGTGGCAGCACTTTCAGGATGGCTCGGGCACGTTCCCGATCTATTCCGACGGGGACGGCACGTACTATCTTGTGCTGAACACGGACGACATCGGCTGGCTGTTTACGTCGTTTGCCGCGCCGAACGGATTCTTGACCGATTCGAGCGGCCATGTGCTGCCGTTCTACGTCCAGGTGAGCGCAAACGGCGAGACGTACGTTTCGCCGCGGTATGAGGACTGGCCATGAGAAAACCAAGCGTAAACGGCAAACGGAGCGTGCTTTCCAGTTCGCGCGGCGAGTCGATGGTCGTCGCGCTCGTGCTGCTGTTCGTGTTTTTGCTGCTCGGCGCGTCGGTGATGACCGCGGCGGCGTCGACGGCCGCCGCCTCGAGCGCGCGCGTGGCCGAACGGCGGCTCTACTACGGCGCGCGCTCGACGCTCGACGCGCTCGACGATTCCCTCCGAAACGGCGAGATTGGCGACATCCTGCGCGCGGCGGCGCTGACCGCGCTCGGCTCTTCCGAGACGGCCTCGGTCCCAAAGACGGCGCTGAATCTGACCGTCGCGCCGCCCGCGGGCTTTTCGCAGCTTGCGATTCAAAACGCGACGCTGACGTTCTCCGGCACAATCCGCAAGCAGACGCAGGACCCGGATGGCAATCCGGCCGAGGCGTACCTGCGGCTCTCCGGCGTGACGCTCGCGTTCGACGCCGAGATGGGCGGCAAGAAGCAGTCGGTCCGCGTCGTGTACCAATACGTGGGTTACCGCGCGAGCGCCCAGGCCGGGCACGCCTGGAAGGGCGACTGGTCGGTGCAGCAGGTGGGGCAATGAGAAAAAGGAACGTCAGGGGAATAAACGCGCGCGGCGAAACGCTGGTCGAGACCATCGTCTCGTTCGCGCTGCTTCTTTTACTGCTCGGCATCGTCGGCACGGTGGTCGCCGCGTCGATCCGGCTCAACAACCGCGCCCAGGCCGGCGCGGAATCGCTCGAGAACGCCTGCGCGCTGATCGAGACCGGCGGCGGCGAAGCGCAGGGGAGCGGCACGCTCGCCGTAACGATCGCCGCGTCGCAAAACGGACTCGTGCCCGCCAAAAACGTGGACATCCCCGTCGAGGTCCGCTCGGCGGAGCCGCTCGACTACTTTCAGCCGGAGGCGAAGCCATGACGCGGATGAGGGCTTCGAGCCGGATCACACAAAAATACGGGCGGGCGCGGGCGGACCTGCGGCGTTTGCGCCGCGGAAACCGCGGCTACACGCTGATCGAGCTGATCGTCGCCATGGCGGTCGCGTCCGTGCTGTTTTTGAGCATGGCGGCCATCCTCGCGCCCGTGTACCGCACGTACCAGCGCACGCTGGAGCGCTCCGACGCGCGGCTGATCACGGAGAACGTGCTCGACGCGCTTCGAAACGGCACGATCAACGCGTCCGCGCTGACCGCCAAGCATGGCGCGTCCGGCAGCGAGATCGACGCCGGCGGCGACGTCTAAGCCGCGGCCGGCGGCGCGCTGACCTACCGCGGCGACGCGGTGTTCGCGCCCGCGTACTACGCGGGCAAGACGGTCGCACTCTCCGCGTCGCAGCTGTTTGAAGACACCGTGCTCGCGACGGTGACGGTGGCAAAGGACGGCGAGACGCTCGCGAGCGCGTCCGCCGTGCTCTCGCCGCTGAAGAACGCGCTCGCCGAGTATGACACCTCGTCCGCCGCGGGGCTGTACCTTGCGGCAAGCGGCGTCATCTCCGGCGGCGGCGCGCCCTCGGCCAGCGCGGCGTTCAATCTCGTCAAAGGGAGCGTGTACGCCGAGAACGGCGGCGCGTTCCCGCTGTTCGACCTGTCCGCGCTGATTCCGGACGCGGATCTGACGGCGCTTGCCGCCGCCGCGGCCGCCCGCTATCCGGGCGGGTACGGCAGCCGCCAGTCGGCGTATTACGTTTCGCTGCGCGATTTGCCGCTGTACCTTGGCGTCCACATTGCGGTGCTTTCGGACGGAAGCCTCTTTGCGCTGCCGTTTGTCACGACGGTTAGCGCCGTGACAAACAGCGCGGCCATGCCCGCGTACCTGATCTACTACAAGGGCCTGTGGTACGCCGTCTCCGAAACGCGGCTGACGGACGCGCCGGTGACGGAGGTGCTTGCGCTGTTTGCCGGAGCGGCGCCCGACGCGCTCGACGGCATCGTCGCGGACACGCGGCTGTTCGTGCCGCTGTATACACTCGGCGGCTGATGTGTTATGATGGTTGGCAGATCATAACGCGTTGAGGAGGACCGGCATGAAAAAGCGAAGCGCGCTCGACCTGCCGCGCCTTTCCGGGATTTTGCAGAAGCTTATCGTGCTGCTCGTGATCGTGGTGTTCTCGTTCATCACGGTGTCGGGGTTTTTTTACACCTGCGAGGTGGAGATCAACCGGGAGACGCAGAACATGGAGCACGTGGCGTTTCATCCGGACAATCTTGCGGTCAACCTGATCGGACTTATTGTGGCGCTCTGCCTCGTGTTTTTGCTGCTGCGGCTCAAAATCGACCGGCGCGCGGTCGGCTGGCTGACCGCCGCCATGCTCGTCAGCGTCGCCGCTCTCGCATTCCTCTTCGTGCGCGGCGCGCACGCGCTGCCCGTCGCCGATTCGGCGCGGCTGGTCGAACACATGCAAATGCTGACGAGCGGCGACATGCACGCGTTCCGCAGTTCCTATTATCTGCGCACGTTCCCGTTCCAGATGGGATACCTGCTCTATCTCGAGCTGTTCGCGCGCGCGTTCGGCGCCGCGAACATTCTTTCCGCCCAGTATGCGAACGTCGCGTTTCTCGTGGTTGCGTACTACGCGGCCGCGCGCCTTGCGCGCGTGCTGTTCGACGACCCGCGCGTGGAGCTGCTCACGGTCGTATTCCTGTGGCTGTTCGTTCAGCCGGCGTTCCTCTGCACGTTTTTGTACGGCAGCATCCCCGGCATGGCGCTGTCGATGCTGGCAATCCTGTTCACCGCCCGGTATCTACGCTCCGGCAAGATCGTGTTCCTGCCGTTTGCCGCCTTGTCGGGCGCGCTTGCGGTGCTTGTCAAGATGAACTTCTCGATTGTCGTCGCGGCGATTGCGATCGCGCTGGTCCTCAACGCTTTCCGGCGGCGCAGCGCGCTGCCCGCGCTGTTTGCGGCAGCTTTGATCGCGCTGTCCGTGCTGTTGCCCAAGGCGGTGCAGGCCGGCTACGAATCGCGCGCGGACGTGTCGTTTGGCAAGGGCACGCCGCAGGGCGCGTGGCTCGTGACCGGCTTTCGGGAGTCGTCGCTCGCGCCGGGCTGGTTCAACAGCTATACGACGACCGTACTGATGACGAACGGCTACGATCAGGACCGCACGACGCGGCAGATCAAGGAGGACTTTGAGGCGCGGCTTTCGGAGTTTTGTGGCCGGCCACGGTACGTGCTGGCGTTCTTTGCAAAAAAAATCATCAGCCAGTGGCAGGAGCCGGAATACCAGTCCATCTGGAGCAGCGAGGCGGGCGAGCACAGCGCGGCGCCCGCCGCCTGGGTGCAGAGCATCTACACGGGCAGGACGGGCGAGGCGCTGTACGCGTACTGCAACCAGTGCGTGCAGGTTCTGTACGCGGCGTTCTTTGCCGGCCTGTTCCGGCTGCTCAAAAAGCCGGACGAGGGCGCGCTGATGCCGCCGCTCGTGCTGCTTGGCGCGGCGCTCTACCACGCGCTGTTCGAGGCCAAGGCGCAGTACGTGCTCGTCTATATTCCGCTTATGATGCCGGTCGCGGCCGCAGGGCTCGTTGCCCTCTTTACGGCGCTTGTGCGCGCAAAAAAGCGCGCCTGAGCCGCGCACGGTTTCTTTGGCGCGGCGAAAAGCCGGCACTGGTCCGGCCGTTTTGCTGGAAACTCCTTCCGGGCCGCGGCGCTTGCATTCGGCCCGATTCCTGCCGTATACTGAAGAAAAACGCCGGCGCGCGCATGTTTTTTGGCGCGGCGCGCCCGTTCGGCGGAGCACTATCCGCACAGGACGGGGACCGCGCCGTCGCCGGCGGCGCAGATCAGGCACGAACGGAGGGGTACCATGGCCGAAAAGCGCTTTGGCAGGACGGACGCATACGGCCCGCCGGACGGCGGATTCCCGGTCGACGGCGCGGACGAGGTGATAGACATCCGCGAGCTTATGGCCGAGGCGGACGAGGGGCTGCGCAGAAGCCGCACAGCCGCCGACTTCGAGCTGGAGCGCAAACGGCGCGCTTACGAGGAGGCCAAGGCCGCGGACGAGGCGTTCTGCCGCGGCCGTACAGCCGACGAGCGCACGCCGCGCCCGCGCAGGCTGGACCGTGATCCGGAGGAGGCCGAAAAGCCCGAGCCGCGGCGAAAGAGACGCCGCCGGGGCTGGTTTTTCCGCATGCTGCGCGCGATGCTCGCCGTGCTCATTCTGGTGTTTGCCGCGCTGATTGTGATCAAGTTCTGGCCGCGCATCGCGCCGCTTGTCGGGCTTGCCGCGGTCGAAACGTCGATCACGAGCGCGCTGCCCGACGGCATGAAAGGGCTGCTGCCGGACGAGACGATGGGGTACAGCGCGATCGATTTTGAGAACGCGGTCCTGGGCGAGGTGCGGCAGAAGCGGCAGCTGGTCGTGCTGGAGCAGGATGTGCAGGTGGACAGCGTGATCTCGCAGGCGCTGGCGAACCTGCCGATATTCGCCAAGACCAAGACGGTGCATCTAAACGGCGTGGGCGTGTACACGGTCGATCTGGGCCGCGTCGACGCCAAGCACATCGGCGTGGACATGGAGCGCAGGATCGTGACCGTCACGATTCCGCACGCCGTGCTGCAGTACGTCAATATCAACCCGGAGAAGACGACGTTCGAGGACACGGAAAAGGCGCTGCTCGCGTTCGGCGACGTGACGCTGACGCAGGAGCAGCAGCAGATACTGGAGAGCTCCGCAAAGGAGACCATGGAGGGCGCGCTGAACAGCGCAGAACTGCTCGCCAAGGCGGACCAGGCGGCCTGCACCGTCGCGCACGACCTGTTCCAGCCGCTGATCACCGCGGTCTCGAGCCAGTTCGCCGTGGTTGTCGCGCTGGAGAAAGCGGCGGGGTAAAGGAACGGTTTTAGGGGGAGAACTGCGAGGGCTCCGCCCTCGCGCACCCGCTTCTTTTCTTAAAGAAAAGAAGCAAAAGATGCGAGGGGTTCTTCCAAAGGACATTCTTTTCATGGGGTTTCCAAAGGGACGTGTCCCTTTGGCAGGAGTTTGAGGGCGGAGCCCTCAACGTTTCCTGTTAGCTTTGATTCCCGAAAAGCCCCGCCCCCGGAACACCGAGGGCGGGGTCTTTGCTTACTTCTTCATCTTGCCCGCCGCGCATCCCCCCCGCCTACAGCCGCCCCTGCGCGGTGACGGTCGTGTATGTGCGCAGCCGGGACTGCAGGCTCTCGCGCTGCAGCATCGGCAGCAGCGCGCGCACGATTTCGATTCTGGTCACGCCCGCGAGCTCGAGCAGCATCATGGATGCGTCCTGCACGGTCGGGCTCTCGTCGAACAGCGCGGTGAGCGCGTCGCCTTTGATCGAGAGCCGGATGCGCCGCGTAAACGGCGTGCCGAGGAAGTGCGCGGTCAGGTGCAGCCGCCACTCGCCCGCGCCCAGGTTTTCGCATTGCAGGCTTGCGGCGACCTCGTGCTGTTCGCCGCGCATCGACACGGCCGCGCGCGAATACGCGCCTTCGGCAAACAGCAGCTCGTTCTGCACGGGCCCCTCGTCGAACGTGACGGACAGCGCGCCGCCGCGGCGGCGGAACACGAGGTGGACTAGGCCCGGCGAAAAGTTGTTGTGCACGGCCTGCAGGTTTGTGGGGAACAGGCCCGCGATGTTTTTGTCGAACGTATACACGCGCCCGTCGAGGTGCGCGGCGAGCGCGGCAAGCGGCGCTTCGGCAATCCCTAGGTCGAAGAACGGCGCGCGTCTCTGCACGCTGAGGCGCGAAAGCGCCGCGTTCAGCGTGTTCACGGCCGCTTCGTCCTCCGGCAGCGGCCCGCTCCGGCAAGCGGCGAACGCGTCGTCGATGGACTGCATGAGCCCGCCCTGCGCGAACAGCCGCGAGGTGCCGGACGACACCGCGACGACAACGTCGAGGTCGGGCAGCGCGAGCATGTACTGACCGAACGCGCCGTTGAACAGGAAACCGCCCGCGTGCGGCGTCATCCAGATCTGGTAGCCGTAGCCGAACGCGCATTCGCCGTCCGGCGTATCGATCTGCACGCTCGTGGCGTCGGCGATCCACTCCGGAGAAAGCAGCGGCACCCGTTTTCCGCCGGTCTCCCAGACCCCGCGCGACAGATAGAGCTGGCCGAGCTTGGCCACGTCCTCGAGCGTAAGCGATAGTCCCCAGCCGCCCTTCTCGACGCCGCGCGGGCAGGTTTCCCAGTCGAAGGAGCGGATGCCGAGCGGCTCGTACAGCCGCGCGCGCAGGTACTCCGTCAGCGTCTGACCGGTTTTTTGGTTCACGACGGCCGCGAGCATGTAGGTGTTCATGGAGTTATAGTGAAACGCCGTGCCGGGCGCAAACTTCGTGCCCGCGTGCAGAAACTCGTGGACCCAATCCGCGCCGAGCGCGCTGCCGATCTCGTTGAACTCAGAGCCGGTGCTCATGGTGAGCAGATGCCGCACCATGAGCTTGTGCGCGGGATGGAGCGGGTTCTCCGGCGCCTTGTCCGGAAAGATGTCGACGAGATATTCGTCGAGGTCAAGTCTGCCTTCGCCGACGAGCATGCCGACGGCGGTGCTCGCAACGCTCTTGCTCAAAGAGTAGAGCTGCCGCGGCAGGCTGTTGTCGTACGGCGCCCACGCGCCCTCGGCGATCACTTTGCCGTGCCGCAGCACGATCATGCCGTTTATGTGCGCGTCATCGTCCGCGTCCACTGCCGCAAACAGCTTTTGTAAAGCGTCGGACGACACGCCCTGCGACTCCGGGGTGGCGCGCGGCAGCGGGGCGGACGCGCGCTCGGGCCGCCGCGTTCTCGGCGGGCGGCCTGGATAAGCGTAGACGTGCTGCATGTCCTGCCGCAGGAAGCGGCCGATCAAGTCCAGCGTCCGCTTCTCGAGCGTCTCGCCGACCGCCTCCATCTCGCGGCGGAACGGGCCGCGCTTGCGCGTGAGCCGGTACTTCTCGCGCTCCGTCAGCGCTTTGTAGCGCGCGAGCACCCCGTCCATGACGGCGGGCCACGGCTGCGGAATCGTAGCGCGCGCGTTTTGACCGAGCTTTTCGCGCTCGTCGGGATGCGCGAGGCAGTAAGCGATCGCGTCGGCGAGGCTCGTGGCGCTGTCGTCGCAGACAAGGCCGTTCTCGCCGTCGCGGACGGCCTCGGCCGCGGCGCTGCCGCGCATGACGACCGACGGCGTCCCGCAGGCTGCCGCCTCGTGCACGACGAGGCCGGCGGTCAGGTGCAGCGCGGGGTAGACGCACAGCGATGCCGTTTGGTACAGCGCGCGCAGCACGCGGTCGTCCGTGACGGGTCCCAAAAAGCGCACGGCGCCGTACAGCCCGCGCTCGCGCACGAGCGCGCGGGCGCGCTTTTCGTCCGGGCCCTCGCCGACGAACAGCAGCTGGAACGGGACGTTGCGCGCCGACAGAACCGCGGCGGCCTCGACGGCGCGCGCGAGGTTCTTGTTGAAGTCGATCTGGCCAACGCTTAGCAGCAGCGGCGCGCCGCCCAAATGGAACATGCTCTGCGCAAGGCGCAGGTCCTCCGGCGCGACCTCGGCTTGCTCCGTGCCGCTTGCTACGATCTCGATGCGTCCGCGATAGCCCGCGCGGCGCAGCGTGTCGGCGGCCTGATTTGTGACGGTCCAGACCTCGTCGCAGCGCGTGTAGAACTCCGCCGCCGTCCGCACCGCGGCGTCCGCGAGCGCGCCCAGCCGCACGTAGCGGTACAGGTCGTCGAAATACTTCGGGTGGAACGTGCCGATCAGCGGGATATGGCGCTTCTCCGCGAGCCGGCAGGCCTCCTGGCCGGAGGAGCCGGGCGAGTGCGCGTGCACGAGGTCGAGCGCGGCGCGGTCCATGCGCGCCGTGTAGTGCCGGTCGAGCGCGGCCACGCCGTAGCGCAGCTGAGACACGCCCGGCACGCGCACGGAGAAGTAGTCCGCGATCTCAAACGGATAGCCGCCGCGGTAGCCGATATCGCGCTGCGGCGTGACGACATAGCACGCGTGACCGGCACCGGCGAGCGACTGCGCGTACTCATATACGACGCGGCCGACGCCGTCCGTGACGGGCAGGAACGAATCCGTACACTGCGCGATGCGCAACATGGCCGCCTCCTTCCTAGGTGTTCGCCGGGGAATCTTTGTTCCCTCCATTATATCCCATTCTTATTCACCGGACAACGAAAACGGGGGACGAAACCGTCCCCCGCGTAAAAACCCTATCGTCCTCTACCGCCCCTGGAAGAAGCCGTACACCGCGTCGACGGCCTGGTCGACCTCGGCGTCGGCAAGGCCGTAGTGCATCGGCAGCCGCACAAGGTTCTCGTAGGTCGAGGTTGTGTACCGGTCCTCGCCGTGGAAGCGGCCGAACCGCAGCCCCGCGGGCGACGAGTGCAGCGGCACATAGTGGAACACCGAGCCGACGTCGTGCGCCTTGAGGTACTTGATGAATTCCGTGCGCTCGTTGATGCCGTTTTTGAGCTTAACGTAGAACATGTGCGCGTTGTGCGTGCAGCCCTCGGGCACAACCGGCAGTTGCACGCGGCCCGCGTCCTCGAGCGCCTGCAGGAGCTTGAAGTAGCGGTTCCACGCGCGCAGGCGGTCGTTGTTGATCATGTCGGCGTTCTCGAGCTGGCCGAGCAGGTAGGCGGCGTTGAGCTCGGACGGCAGAAACGAAGACCCAATGTCCGTCCACGTGTATTTATCGATCTGCCCGCGCAGAAACTTGCTGCGGTCGGTGCCCTTCTCGCGCAGCACCTCCGCGCGGTCGACGTCCGCTTCGTCGCGGATCAACAGCGCGCCGCCCTCGCCCATGCTGTAGTTCTTCGTCTCGTGGAAGCTTAAACAGCCGAAGTTTCCGAACGTGCCGAGCGCCTGATTGTGGAACGCGCTCATCAGCCCCTGCGCGGCGTCCTCGACGACGGCGAGGCGGTAGCGGTTTGCGATCTCCATGATCCTGTCCATCTGGCAGGACACGCCCGCGTAATGGACCGGCACGATGGCGCGCGTCTTTACCGTGATCGCGTCCTCGATCAGCGCTTCGTCGATGTTCTGCGTGTCCGGCCGGATGTCGACGAACACGATCTTTGCGCCGCGCATGACGAACGCGTTGGCGGTCGACACGAACGTAAACGAAGGCATGATGACCTCGTCGCCGGGCTGGATATCGAGCAGCAGCGCGGACATGTCGAGCGCGGAGGAGCAGGATGTGGTCAAAAGCGCCTTCTTCGCGCCGGTCTTCTGCTCGAGCCAGGCGTTGCAGCGCCTGGTCATCTCGCCGTCGCCGCAGATCTTGTGGTTTTTGATGACCTGAAGGACGTATTCGTCCTCGACGCCGATATACGGCGGAACATTAAAGCTTACGTACACGCGGTTTGCTTCCTCCGGTATTTTGAATACGAATCAGTATACCACACGCTTCCTTTGGCCGCAATACGACAGGAATCGCCGGTCAGCCGCGCAGCACGCGCGCCATGAACGATTCGGTCGACATGCCCGCGGGGCGGTTGTAGCGGCCGAGCATGAACAGGCTGTCCGGATCGCCGCGCACGATCGTGTTGATCTTTTCATAGCAGGTCAGCGTGCACTGAAAGCCCAGTTCCTTGAGCACCCCGGCCGCCTCCGGGCTGATGTCCCCGAACGGATAGGCGAACGTGATGCAGGTCACGTGCGCGCGGCTTTGTAGCAGCGTCTGCAGCCGTCCGAGGTCGCCGAGCAGGAGCGCGCGGTACGTGTCGAGGTCCTCGCCGCGCTTCTTCATGCAGCCGAGCCGCGCCGACTCGGTGTGCATGCCGTAGGTGTGGTTCCCGATTTCGACGCGGCCGGAGTCGGCAAGCTCGGTGATCTCGTCCCAGCTTAAGTACGCGTAGTTCGGGTTGGGATCGGACCGCTCGGAGAACGTCTCGGCGTACTGGCCCACGACGTCCACGACGGCCTTCATGTTCAGCCGGTCGAGGATGGGCAGCACATAGGTGAGGTTGTTGTAATACCCGTCGTCGAACGTGATGAGCACGGGTTTATCGGGGAGCTGGCCGCCGCCGTCCGCAAACGCCGCAAGCTCCGAAGGCAACACGCTCTCATACCCGTGGTCGAGCAGGTACCTCATGTCGCTCTCGAACGTATCGGGGGACACGACATATTTGCCGGCGCGGCGCGCATCCTTCAAAACGCTGTGGTACATCAGCACCGGGAGCGTTCGCCGGTCCGTTTCGGATGTTTCGCGCTCCGCATTCAGCAGCGGGAAAAACGCCGCGGCAAACAGCGCGATTGCGGAAAGTATCGGCAATATCCGCTTCATAAGACGAGTATATGCGTAAAAAACGCGGCTTGTGATATACTGTTTTTTATAAAGCTGGGATAGGGGGAGAAACGGATATGGATGGGATCGGCGCGGCTGTATTGGCGGCGGTCGTCGGGTTTTTGGGGGTGCTTGTCGTTCGCGCGCTGCTGTTCCGGGAGAAGCGCGGGGGAGGGCTGCCGGACCTGCCGGAGATCGAAATTGACGCGGACACGGCGGTCAGCGACCTGGCCGAGATGATCCGCTGCCGGACCGTCGCCTACTCCGACGAATCGCTGATCGACGAGGGCGAGTTCGACCGCTTCCGCGCGCTGCTTGTGCGGCTGTATCCGACCGTTTACGAGCGCTGCGCGCTGACGCGCGTCGGCAAAAGCGGGCTGCTGTTCCATTGGAAGGGGAAAAAGGGCGGCGACCCGGCCGTGCTGATGGCGCACTACGACGTCGTGCCCGTCGACGAGAGCGCGTGGAAACAGCCGCCGTTTAGCGGCGTAATCGCGGACGGCGCGCTGTGGGGCCGCGGCACATTGGACACGAAGGGCACCGTCATGGGCGTGCTGCGCGCGGCCGAGACGCTCATGCGGGCGGGCTATACGCCCGAGCGCGATTTCTTTTTTGCGTTCGCCGGCGACGAGGAGACCTGCATGGAGACCTCGCCGATGATCGTTGCCGAGCTTGAGCGCCGCGGCGTAAAACCCGTGTTCGTGCTCGACGAGGGCGGCTTCGTCATCGACGGCGCGTTCCTCGGCGCGCCGGGGCCCGCCGCGATGGTCGGCATCGCCGAAAAAGGGATGCTCGCCGTAACGCTTACGCTCGAGGGAGCGGGCGGGCACGCGTCCTCGCCGCCGCCGCACAGCGCCGTCGGCAGGCTTTCAAGGGCCGTCGTCGACATCGAGAACCGGCCGTTCCCGGCGCGGATTTCGCCTCCGGTGCGCGCGCTGTTTGACTCGCTCGGGCGGCGCGCGTCGTTCCCGTACCGGCTGGTGTTTGCAAACCTCTGGCTTTTTAAACCGCTGCTCGGCTGGATCGGCAAGCGGACGGGCGGGGAGTTTAACGCGCTGATGCGCACGACGTGCGCGTTTACGATGATGGAGGGCAGCCGCGCGAGCAATGTGCTTCCGACGCGTGCGACCGTCGGCGCGGACCTGCGCGTCATCAGCGGGGACAGCACCGAGCTCTCGCTGGAGCGGCTGCGCCGCCGCATAAAGGACAGGGAAATCAAAATTGAGGATGTCTTCGCCGCGGAGCCGTCGCTCGTGTCCAAGATCGGCGGATCGGAGTTTGCCGCGCTAAGCAGCGCCATCCGCATGACGTTTCCCGGCGCGCTCGTCGCGCCGTACCTCATGATCGGCGGCTCCGACGCGCGGCAGTACGACAGGATCTCCGAGCACGTGTACCGCTTCTGGCCCGCGGAGCTGACGCGGGCCGAGCGCGCCACCATCCACGGCAACGACGAGCGCATCGCGCTCGATAAGATCGCCGGCATCGTGCGCTTCTACGTCCGGCTGATTCGGCTGCTCGGGTAGGACGTTGAGGGCTCCGCCCTCAAGCTCCTGCCAAAGGGATAAGTCCCTTTGGAATCCCAGACGGCTCATCAAATTTCCCTGTGGGTTTCCAAAGGGCCTTCGGCCCTTTGGCGGTGGGTTGGAGGCGGAGCCTCCAAGGTACCCCCGCACTTCGTCTTTAACACATGAAACAAAAGCGCCGCGGAAACATCCGCGGCGCTGAACTACTTTCCCTTCTTACCCGTTGCCTGCGTCCTCAGCCTGCCGGCGCCGCCGAGGGCTCGGCCGTCGCTTCCGCCGTTTTCGC
>CAZKGE010000040.1:0-12735 GCA_964552065.1 uncultured Oscillospiraceae bacterium
CCCCGTAAAACATTTCTCAAGGCTCTACTTTCGAAGTCCCGCTCACGCCCCCGACTCACCGTCCGCTCCGTCCTCCGCGCCCAGCAGATCCTCCTTGCCGTCGTCGTAGGGCGGCGGGATTCTGCGCTTATTGCGCGCATCGAGGAAGAACAGGAGAAAAAGCGCGAGCACGACGACGAGCGCGAGGCCGAGCACCTTTGCCGTGCCGGAGACGCGGGTGGTTGTCGTAAGGTAATAGGGGATCACGCCGAGCATCGAGACGTCCTCGTATGCGGAAAACGGAACGAATATCGTTTCATAATCGCGCACGTTGTCTTCGTTGAACCGTACGAGCCGCACACCGCGGGTCAAGCGCGTGTTGTAGGCCGCGTATGTCGCGCCCGGCACCGCGACGATGTCGACGCCGCCCTGGGCGGTCAAAAACGTATTGAGGTGGTCGTTGCCAAAGAACGCGGCGAACACGTCGCGCTGCTCTTGAAACGCCGCGAACAGGCCGTTGTTAATCTGTGCCGCGGACGGCGCCTCGTTCACGGCGCCGAGCAGGATGTCGGCCGAATCCTTCGAAAAATATTGATTTTCATGCGCGCCCTCGCCCATAAACGCGCCGTCCGCGCCCGCCCTGGCATCCTCGAGCGCGTCGTAGACCTCGGGCACGACCGTGTGCAGAAAAGCGACCGAAGGCACGGCGGTATTGCCGTTCTCGGCCCGCAGCGCGTCGCCGGAGGCACGGTACCAGTCGATCTGCTCGGCCGACACGGCGCCGCCGTCGGCTTTTGCCCCGTCCGAGTCGAACAGGTACAGGTTCAGCAGCACGCTGCTTCCATCGGCGGCGCGCACGGGCAGCGCGCATGTGCCGCAGCCCGGCAGGTCCGGGTCTTCGTCGACCGTGAGGCAGTTGGCGTAGGACTGATAGATTTCGAGCTGCCGCTCGGCGGTCAGCCCGGTCTCCGCGTCGTGGCCGCCGAACACGACCGCGAACGGCAGGCCGCGGCCGGCCACGGGCGAGAGCACGCCGTTGATCCCGCGGCGCACGTTGCGCTCCGCGGAGCCAATGCGAAACAGCGGACTCCCGCCGTCAAGCTGATCGCCCAAATATACGACGAGGTCGACGTCGTAATCGTCGAGCGCGCCGCCGAGCGAGCGCACAAAATACGGCGAGACGTACGGCAGGTCCTGCGCGTCCGCGACCAGCATGACCGTAAACGTCCCGTCCTCGTTGAACGCAAGCTGCCGCTGCCCGTCCGCGCGCGCGGCGGCCGGGAACGAGAACATGAACAATAAAAGCGCGAGCGTAAGCATCGAAATCCGTCGAAATCGCAACATGCGTACAGCGTACCGCGCCGGCGAAACGCTGTCAAGCAAACCAAATGCAAACTTCGCGTAGAAAAACGTGGTATGGGAGGACGGAGGTAAAGTCGAGCGGGAAGGGATCGTTCGAGGGCAGGGCCCTCGCAAAAATCCCGAGGTTGGAGGCGAAGCCTCCAACGTTCCCTCGTCTCACTCGTCTCCCCGTCTCCCCGTTCCCCCTGTTCCTCCGTCCTTCCGTTCACTCGTCTCCCCGTCTCCACCCTCCCCGCGCCTACCTTCCGTATCGCCGCGTCATCTCAGCAATCCTTGCGGCGAGCGCTTCATTCGCCTGCCCTTTTTGCATGCGCCACTGCCAGTTGCGGCCGCCGAGCGTGCCGGGGACGTTGACGCGCGCGTCGGCGCCGAGCTCCAGCCAATCCTGCATCTGCGCGACGAAGAGATCGGCCACGGAGGAAATGCCGCCGCGCAGCAGGCCCGCGACATAGCCCTCCTCGCCCGTAAGCGCAAGGTATTTGACCGCGAAGGCGACGTCTTCGGGCGCGGCCTCGGCAAAGAACGCGGCGGCGGTCGTGTTGTCGTGCGTGCCGGTGTAGCAGACGCAGTTTCGGCCGTAGGTATGCGGAAGGTAGCAGCTCGGCTCGCGCGCGTCGAACGCGAACTGCAGCACCTTCATGCCGGGGAAGCCGGAGGCGGCAAGCAAATCGAGCACGTCGGGCGTGAGGTATCCAAGGTCCTCCGCGATGATCGCAAGCTCCGGAAACGCGGCCTTGACCGCGTCCACAAACGGCAGCCCGGGACCGGGCGCCCATTCGCCGTTTCGGGCTGTTTTTTCGCCGTACGGCACGCGCCAGTAGCTTGACAAACCCCGGAAATGGTCGAAGCGCACGGCGTCGAACAGCCCCGCCGCGGCGCGCATGCGGTCGAGCCACCAGCGGTAGCCGTCGCAAAGGAGCGCGTCCCAGTCGTAGAGCGGGTTGCCCCAGAGCTGGCCGTCGGCAGTGAAGAAATCCGGCGGCACGCCGGCGACGGCGGCGGGAACGCCGTTTTCGTCGAGCAAAAACACGTCGCGCCGCGCCCAGACGTCGGCGGAATCGAGCGGCACATAGATGGGCACGTCGCCGATGATGCGCACGCCCTGCGCGTTGGCGTAGGCCTTCAGCGCGCGCCACTGCAAAAAGAACTGATATTGTACAAATGTGTGAAAACCGATCTCGCGCTTAAGCTCGCGCCGGAGCGTGCCGAGCGCGCGCTCCTCGCGCGTGCGCGCGCCGTCCGGCCAGTCCGTCCACGGCGCGCCGCGGCCGCAGTCCTTGAGCGCGGCGTACAGCGCATAGTCGGCGAGCCAGGATTCGTTTTCGGCGCGGAATGCGTCGAGCGCCGCGCGCCGTTCCTCGCTTTGGCAGAACGCCTCGAATGCCCTGGCAAGCGCCGCGCCGTGCGAAGCATTGACCGCGGCGTAGTCCACGCGCGCGGGGTCGCCGCCCCGGTCGAGGGAGCAAAGAAAGCCCTCGTCGAGCAGCCCCTCGCGGCACAGAAGATCGAGGTCGATGAGGTTCGGGTTGCCGGCGTGCGACGACAACGATTGATACGGCGAGTCGCCGTAGCCGGTCGGGCCGAGCGGCAGTACCTGCCAGTATTTCTGGCCCGCCGCGGCGAGGAAATCGACGAACGCGCGCGCCGCGTCGCCGAACGAGCCGACGCCATACGGCGACGGGAGCGAGAAGATCGGAAGGAGGATGCCGCTCGCGCGGGGCATGCCGGGTCACCTCCGGTTCGGTCAAAATCTGCTGGACAAGGGCGAAAAACGCGCCGGTCTGTCCGCATGGACATTATAGCCCGGCGGCTCGCGCTTGTCACGGATTCCCGCCGCTTTTTTGCGCGCGGCGCAAGAACACCCCGCGGCGGCGAATTTGGGTTTTGTGCGCGGCGCCCCGCTTTTTTGCCGAACTCTCGATATCCCCTTGCCGGAACGGCGCGCGCGTATGGTATACTGGGAAAAACGGCGCGGCGCAAAAAAGGCCGCCATACGGAGGAACGAACGATGTCCAAGAAGCTGGTCAAGTGCCTGATCTGCGGCGCGGTGTTCGATGCGTCGCTGGAGGTCTGCCCCGTCTGCGGCGTGGGCAGGGAGTATTTTGTGCCGTACGAGGAGGAGGAGAGCGCGTTTAGTCGCAACACCGACAAGCGGTTCCTGATCCTGGGCGGCGGCACGGCGGCCGTGTCGGCCGCGGAGGCGATCCGCGCGCGCGACAAAACCTGCAAGGTTACGATGCTGTCCAACGAGGGCGTGCTGCCGATCAACCGCCCCATGCTGACCAAGGACATGCTCGCGGGGCTGACCCGCGACGCGTTCGCCATCCACGGCCGCGGTTGGTACGAGGAGAACCGCATTGCGCTGTTCCTCGATCAAACGGTCGAGTCGATCGACGCCGCGGTGCGGCAGGTCCGGTGCGCGGACGGCGCAAGGTTTGCCTATGACGTCTGCGTCTACGCGCTCGGCGCGAAAAGCTTTGTGCCGCCGTTCCCCGGCGCGGAAAAGGGCGGCGTGTTCACGATCCGCACGCTCGGCGACATCGAAGCCATCGTCGCGAGGCTCCCGCAAACGGAGCGCGCGGTCGTGATCGGCGGCGGCGTGCTCGGGCTCGAGGCCGCGTGGGAGCTAAAAAAGAGCGGTCTCGACGTGTCGGTGCTCGAGGGCTCCGAGCGGCTGCTGCGCCGTCAGCTCGACGAGGCGGGGTCGGCGCTTCTTCGTAAAATCGCGGAGAAAAACGGCGTGAAGATCGTGACGAACGCCGCGACCGAGACAATCGAAGGCGAACCCGCGGTGACGGGCGTGCGGCTGACGGACGGGACGGCGCTTCCGGCGCAGCTTGTCGTGATCTCGACCGGCGTGCGCGCAAACGTAGCGGTCGCGCAATCCGCGGGCGCGGCGGTCGGCCGCGCGGTGATCGTGGACGAGCACATGCGCACGAACGTGCCGAACCTGTTTGCGTGCGGCGACTGCGCGGAGTACCTCGGCGTGAACTTCAGCATCTGGCCGGAGGCGACCGAGATGGGCAGGGTCGCGGGCGCGAACGCCGCGGGCGAGGCGCTTAAGTACGAGAACCCGCTGCCGGGGCTGACGCTCACCACGTTCGAAACGCAGATGTACGCCATCGGCGACGCGGGCACGGACCCGGGTAAGCAGTACGAGCGCATTTTATCGACCGACGAGGCGGCAAACAGGCAGAAAACGCTGTACTTTGCGGACGGCAAACTCTGCGGCGTCATCCTGATGGGCGACCTTTCCGAGATGGACGAGCTGACGCGGGCGGTGCTTGAGCGCAGAGAAAAAGACAAGCTTTCCGTTTGACAGGCGGCGCGTTTCCGGCATACAATGTAGGTCGTACCCAAAACAAGGGGAGGAAGCATGAAGCAGTTTTTCTACCGGATATTCGCTGGGCTTGTGATCGGCGTCGGCGCGATTCTGCCCGGCGTGTCCGGCGGAATCATTGCGGTCAGCCTCGGTCTGTACGAGCGCATGGTCTCCGCGGTCTCGGGGTTTTTCCACTCGATGCGCAAAAACGCGCTGTTCCTTCTGCCGATCGGAATCGGCGGCGCGCTCGGACTGCTTTTAACCAGCAACGTGCTCAAGGTGTTCATCGAGCGCAACGAGGCGACCGTGCTCGCGCTGTTTTCCGGATTCGTGCTCGGCAACGTGCCGTGGCTGTTCCTCGAGGCCAAGGGCGAAAAAAAGTTCCGCAAGCGCTACATGCTCGCGCTTGTCGGCGGGCTTTTGTTCGTGCTGATGTTCGCGCTGTTCGAGCTCGGCGCGGCGGGACCGGAGTCGGAGGCGCCGCTGCCGCCGCTGCTTGCGATCGTCGCGGGTGCGGTGCTCGCCGTGGGCGTCGTGATACCGGGCATCAGCTCGTCGTTTCTGCTCATCTACATGGGCATGTATGCGTCGGTGCTGACCGCGATTGCGGCCGTCGACGTGCCGATGCTGTTCTTTGCGGGCGTGGGCTTTCTTTCGATGGGGTTTGCCATCATCAAGCTGGTCAACTGGATGCTCAGGAAGCACCGCGCGCTCTCGTACTTTGCGATCATCGGCTTTGTGGTGGGCTCGGTCGCGCTCGTCGTTCCGCGCGTGATCGAAGGCTTAAGCTGGACGAGCCCGTTCCTGTTCGTGATCGGCCTTGCGGTCAGCGTGTTCCAGGGCTTTTTGAAAGCGCGCCGGATCGGCCTGTCCGCGGACCTCGGCACGATCCCGGAGCCGGGGGCGCATGAGGACGCCGCGGAAGGGGCCGGACCCGGCGCCGAAACGGTGCGCGGCCCGGGGGACGCGCCCGGCGGGGACGGCGCGCCGCGCTGACCGGCGCGGGGGGCCGCCGGTCTGCCGCGCACGCCGCCGGAATACCTGCTGTCCGTCCTATGTAAGCGAGCGTGCTCCAAGACATCTTTCGAAAGAACGTCTGAAGAATTGCTGTGGCTTTGTCCGGCAAATCAGATAGATTAATAGCGCCGGATTCCGTTATGGCGGCGTCTTTTTGATGCGATCTCCGGTCGTTTAAGACGGCGGAGTCCATTTTTTTGTACCCGGGGAATGGGCGGCAAAGAAACCGCGCGGCAAACTGCGAAACCGCGGCGGTCAACAAAAGCGGGATGCCGGAGCCGTCCCGCATAAAACGAAACGCGGCGCACGGCGTCCGGCTTTTTTGTCCGCCCTTCACCGTTCCCCGTCGCAGGCATATATTACCGATTATGCACGCCGTCGCTCCCGCGCGCGGTTTGACAACAAAAATGGCGCATGATACAATAAAAAGGCTATTTTGGCGCGGTTTTATGCGCCGAAACTGACACTATCGCTTGCTGTGCGGGGAAGACGCTGAGTTGGAATATATCTCGCCCAAAAGACTTCGCTCGTCGATCATGTTCCTGTGCAAGGCCGTCATTGCGGCGTCCGTCGCTGGGACGTTTTTGTACCTTGTGCTCAACTATTATCCGGAGACGGACTTCTACTTCAAGGGCTTCGTCGTCTTCGAGTTTCTGTACATGACGATCTTCTTCGCGTTTGCTTCGACATACCAGTGCTTCCGCATCGGCGTGTACCGCTACCGCGAGGTCATCTTCGGTTTTCTGCTGGCGACATTCATGACGAACTTCATCATGTACTTTGTGCTGTCGCTGACGGCCAAAGCGCTTTTGCCCGTCATGCCGCTTTTTGTCACGATGCTGGCCCAGTGGGGCATGGGCTTCGTGCTGTACTTCGGCGCCGACCGGCTGTACTTCTTTGTGCATCCCGCGCGCGACTGCATCGTGATCTGCTCGGTGGGCAGGCGCGAGCTTGAGACGATCGAAAAGTTCCACAACCTCTCCAAACGCTACCGCATCTGCGAGATCTGCGACGAGGACGCGTCGCTCGAAAAACTGATCGGGCGCATCGCGCCGTACTCGACGGTGATACTCGGCAGCGTGGACAACGACCTTCGGCTCGACCTGACCGAGCACTGCTTCGAGAACAGTAAGAGATTGTTCTTCATGCCGTCGGTGCAGGACATCATCATGCACAACGCGCACGAGACGTTCATCGGCGACTCGATCCTCTACCTGTGCAAGAACCGCACGTTCTCGGTCGAGCAGCTCGTCATCAAGCGCGTCATGGACGTCGGAATCTCGCTGCTCGGCCTGGTTGCCGCAAGCCCCATCATGCTCGCCGCCGCGCTCGCGATCAAGACCTACGACGGCGGGCCGGTCCTGTTCCGCCAGGTGCGCTACACGAGAAACCTCAAGCAGTTCACGCTCGTCAAGTTCCGCAGCATGATCGTCGACGCGGAGAAGGACGGCGCGCGTCTTACCGTCACAAACGACGCGCGCATCACGCCGATCGGGCGGTTCATCCGCAAAACGCGCATCGACGAGCTGCCGCAGTTCTTCAACGTGCTCGCGGGCGACATGTCGCTCGTCGGCCCGCGCGCCGAGCGCATCGAGAACGTCGACTACTACTGCGAGCTGATGCCGGAGTTCCGGTACCGCATGAAGGTCAAGGCGGGCCTGACGGGCTACGCGCAGATATTCGGCAAGTACAACACGTCCTACGAGGACAAGCTCAAGATGGACCTGCTCTACATCGAGAACTGCTCGCTGGTGAAGGACCTGCAGCTTTTGTTTATGACGCTCAAGGTCCTGTTTTTGCCGGAGAGCACGGAGGGCTTTGTGATGGAGAGCGTATCGGACATCGATAAAAACAGGCGCGGGAGGAACGGAACTTGAAGGGTATCATCCTGGCGGGCGGCCGCGGCACGCGGCTGTACCCGATGACGAAGGCGGTCTCCAAGCAGCTTCTGCCCATCTACGATAAGCCGCTGATCTACTATCCGCTCGCGGTGCTGATGCTTGCTGGCATCCGCGAGGTGCTGATCATCTCCACGCCGGACGACACGCCCGTGTATCAAAAGCTGCTCGGCGGCGGCGAGAAGCTCGGCATGTCGTTTTCGTACGCCGTGCAGGAGACGCCGCGTGGGCTTGCCGACGCGTTCATACTCGGCGAGGAGTTCATCGGCGCGGACAACGTCTGTTTAATCCTCGGCGACAACGTGTTCTACGGCCAGTCGCTCAGCGGCACGTTAAAGAGCGCGAGCGAGCGGCTGCGGGGAGCTACGATATTCGGCTATCCGGTCAAGGACGCGCGCGAGTTCGGCGTGGTCGAGTTCGACGAGAACCAGCGCGTGCTGTCCATCGAGGAGAAGCCCAGTTCTCCCAAGTCCAACTACGCGGTGCCGGGGCTGTACTTCTACGACAACCGCGTGGCTGAGATCGCCAAGGGGGTCAAGCCCAGCGCGCGCGGCGAGATCGAGATCACGTCCGTCAACAACGCCTACCTCGCGCTCGGGGAACTGCACGTCGAGCTGCTCGGCCGCGGCATGGCATGGCTCGACACCGGCTCGCCCGAAGGCATGCTCAAGGCCGCGGAGTACGTCGAGGCCGTGCAGTCGCGCCAGGGCTTCTACATCTCGTGCATCGAGGAGATCGCGTGGCGGCGCGGCTTTATCAGCACGGAGCAGCTTTTCGCGCTCGGGCACGAACTGCGCATGACGGAGTACGGCCGGTACCTGATTCAGCTTTCGGAGGGGAAATAGCATGCAAATTCTGGTCACCGGCGGCGCGGGCTTTATCGGCAGCAACTTCGTGCGCTTTTTGCGTGAACAGCACCCGGACGAGACCGTGGTCAACGTCGACCTATTGACCTACGCGGGCAATCTCGACAATTTGACCGGCATTTCCGAGTGCGGCCGCTACCGATTCATCCGCGCGGACATCCGCGACCGCGGCGCGATGGAACAAATATTCTCCGAGTACGACATCACGCACGTGGTCAACTTCGCCGCGGAGAGCCACGTCGACCGCAGCATCGTCGACCCCGAGGTGTTTTTGACCACGAACATCCTCGGCACGTCCGTGCTGCTCGACACGGCCAAGAAGCGCTGGAAACTGGACCCGGACGACAAATACTCGCGCGCGTTTTGCACGGGCGTCAAGTTTTTGCAGGTATCGACCGACGAGGTCTACGGCGCGCTCGGGCCGGAGGGGAAGTTCACCGAAAAAACGCCGCTCTCGCCGAACAGCCCGTACTCGGCCGCAAAGGCGTCCGCGGACATGATCGCGCGCGCCTACCATGAGACGTTCGGCCTGCCGGTCAATATTACGCGCTGCTCGAACAACTACGGCCCGTATCAGTTCCCGGAGAAGCTGATCCCGCTCATGATCTGCAACTGCCTTGCAAATAAGCCCCTGCCCGTGTATGGCGACGGCATGCAGGTCCGGGACTGGCTGCACGTGTCCGACCACTGCGCGGCGATATTTGCGGTGCTGGAGAAGGGCAGGGCCGGCGAGGTCTACAACGTCGGCGGCAACAACGAGCGCGCGAACATCGAGATTGTAAAGCTGATTCTCAAAACGCTCGGCCGCGACGAGTCGTTCATCACGTTCGTCAAGGACCGCCCGGGCCACGACCGCCGCTACGCGATCGACAACGCGAAGATCACGACGGAGCTCGGTTGGTCGCCCGCGTATACGTTTGAGGACGGCATGGCGGAGACGATCGACTGGTATTTGAACAACCGCGCCTGGACGGACAACATCCTCTCCGGCGCGTACCTGACGTATTACGAGGAGATGTACCGGCAGTAGCGCCGCGGCGTAAAGGGCGGCTGTGCCGCGTGTTCGGCGGCGCTGTTGCTTTTTTGCGCTGCCATGGGATATCCCGTATGTGCGGCAGCCGATGAGCCCCCGGAGCAGCGGCATAACGGCGTTTCGACCGCGTGTTCGGCGGCAGCGTTACTTTTTTGCGCTACCATGGGATATCCTGTATGTGCGGCAGCCGATGAGCCCCCGGAAAGGTTCGCGCTATTTGCGGGCGTCCATTTGGCCACGGCTGCTGTTTTTCAGTCCGATGGAAACGGAGGATAAACTATGGTCCTGACGGTCCGTCCGTTCGGCGCGTCCGCGGACGTTCCTGCCGCGCGGCCCGCGCCGCGCGATCCCGTGCTCTACGTGCTCGAAAACGCTTGCGGCGCGTCCGTATCGATCACGGACTACGGCGCGCGCGTCGTGTCGCTCTTGATGCCGGACGCGGCCGGAACGCTCAACGACGTCGTGCTCGGCTACGACTCCGTCGCCGGCTACGCGCTCGATCAAAACTTTACGGGCGCGACCTGCGGGCGCGTGGCCAACCGCATCGGCGGCGGGGCGTTCGTGCTTTCCGGCAAACGGTACGAGCTTTCCCGCAACGAGGGCGAAAACACGCTGCACGGCGGGAGGATCGGCTTCGACCGCGCGCTCTGGGACGCGGACTTCTTTTGCGGCCGGCTGCGCTTTGTCTACGCGAGCCCGGACGGCGAGGAGGGCTTCCCCGGCGCATGCACGGCCGAGGTCACCTACGAACTGACGGACGACAACGCGCTGCGCATCGAATTTGTCGCGACCGCGGCGGCCGACACGCTCGTTGCTTTGACGAACCACAGCTATTTCAACCTCGACGGGCGCTTTTCGGGCTCCGTACTGGACCACCGGCTGCTGCTGGATGCCGACGCGTTCTGTCCCGTGGGCCCGGGCATGCTGCCGACGGGCGAGTTGCAAGCCGTAGCCGGCACGCCGTTTGACTTTACGGGCCTTAAGCGCGTCGGCGCGCGCATCGGCGAAACCGACGAACAGCTGCGCCTTGGCGGCGGCTACGATCATTGCTTTGCCGTTCGCGGCGAGCCGGGCGCGCTGCGCCGCGCGGCGCTCCTTATCGGCGCGTCCGGCCGCGCGATGGAGACGTGGACGACGTTTCCGGGGCTGCAGCTGTACACGGGGAATTTCTTCTCCGGCGTCGGGGAGGGGAGCGCGCGCTACGCGAAACGCTCGGCCCTGTGCCTCGAGACGCAGTATTTCCCGAACGCGGTCAACACGCCGGGCTTTGCCGCCCCCATATTGCGCGCGGGCGGGGCGCAGCAAAATGTGACGGAGTATCGCTTTTTTACCAAACCGGACGGGGAAGCATGGGAATAAGGCTCTCGATTTTCGACATGGACGGCGTGCTCGTCGACAGCGAGCCGCTGCACGATATTGTGCGCGTCGGCATTCTGACGTCGCTTTCAAACGATCCGAACGCCGCCCTGGGCTTTAACCCGGTCGGCACGGACACCGAGAAATACTACGGCGCGTTCCTGCGCGCGCGCGGCCTGCCGGGCTCCGGCGCCCTTGTGGCCAAGCGGCATTACACCGAGGTCTACGAGCGCGTGCTCGGCACGCTGCCCGGCCTGATCGACGGCGTGCCGGAGACGCTCGAACGGCTCAGGCGCGCGGGCGTGCGCTGCGCGGTCGTGTCGAGTTCGCCGCGGTTTTTTGTGCGGGGGCTGCTCGAACGCTACGGCGCGGCCGCGTATTTCGATGCGTTCGTCACGGCGGACGACGTAATCAACAAAAAACCCGCGCCGGACTGCTACCGCCTTGCGCTTGAGCGCGCATCCGTGCGCGCTTCGGATACGATTGCGCTGGAGGACAGCGCCGCGGGCCTGAAGGCCGCCGTGGCCGCGGGCCTGCGCTGCGTGGCCTACGCCGCGCCCGGCGCGCGATATCAGGACATGACCGGCGCGTGGAAAACGGTCGCCGGCGTCCGCGCGTATGCGGATCTCGTTTTGACTGGTGAAACGGTTTTATAAAAATAACGGCAAAAATAGCGGCGCCCGCGATGATCCGCGGACGCCGCTTTTAATTTGCGGAATTGAATCAGGGCGCCCCGCCCCTAAGGCTCGCTCTTTACGGGACCGGCGTTCCCTCCGGCACCTTGGACTGCGCCAGCACATACTGCGTGGTCATGTAGCCCTTCGCGCCCGTGGCGGGCACCTCGACGTAATAGAAGCCGTCCGTCTGGAAATAGATCCAAACCGGCGTATCCTTGGGGTACTCGCCGAGCGGCGTGTTACCCTCCGTGCTCGGCACCTTGCGCAGCGCGACCTTCGTCGCCGTCACCGTTCCACCGACCACGCCTGACGCCGCTTCGGGCGACGGCGACGGCTCCTCGCCGGGCAGCAGGCCGTAGCGCTCGACAAATTTCACAGCCATGTAGCCGTATTTTTGCTCCGCCACGATCTGGCAGAAGTAATACTCCCCGGAGACGGCGTAGATCTTGAGGTTCGTGCCCGACACGTATTTGCCGACGATGTCGTAGCCCGTGTCCGGACCTTTGCGCAGCACGACGCCGGAGGCCTTCAGCTTGCCGTCCACGGCCGTCTTGATCTGCTCCTTTGTCGGCAATTTTACGTCGTTGGCCATGCCGGGCGTCGCGGTGGGCTCCGCGGTCGGCTCGGGCGTGGCCGTCGGCTCGGGCGTCGCGGCCGGCGTCGGCGTCGGCGTGTCGATCGGCGGCAGCGTGGGCGTGGCCGCGGCCGGGTCGGGCGACTGGTTGGCGTAGACGGGCGGGTCCGTCGCCTGCGCCTTTGCGTTGCTGCCGCTGCCGTTGGCCAGCGACCAGGCTACGAAATACACGCCGATGACGACGATCAGGACGAGCACGCCGAGTACGGCGTACCCCAGCGGCGTCACCCGCACCTGGTGCCTGCGTCTGCGTCTGCGCTTGCTCATGGTTTTCCCCCTCCATCAATGAACCGCATAAACCTGTACAATCCAAGTTATATTGTGATCTGTTCATAATTCAGACACAATATATGGATAGTGTAGCGCATTTATTGTCGTTTTCATAGGGGTTTTTAAAAATATATGCAAGAATTTTCAAAAATCGTTCGATTCCTGTCACATCTGTAGGAACCGTGACGATACGGCTTCCGATTCATACAAAAAACGACAAAAAATGGGGGTATTCCGGCCGCTTTTGCCGCGGGCCCGCGGGTTTTATGCAAAAAAACCGGCCGCGTTAGCGGCCGGGGATGCTGCGGCAAGAAGGACGGG
>CAZKGE010000041.1:0-7898 GCA_964552065.1 uncultured Oscillospiraceae bacterium
AAAAGGAAACGAAAAGAAAGCTAAGCAGGACCTCCTTCCCGACTTTCTTTTGTTACTTTTCTTTCTAGAAAGAAAGCAAGAAAAAACCCCGGCGGAGCGAAGCTCGCTGCCCTCCACTAATAAATCAAGTAACCACGGAGCGTATCCCGCATGCAGATTCAATGGTATCCGGGCCATATGGCCAAAGCGCGCCGCCTCCTCCTGGAGGACCTCAAGCTTGTCGACGTTGTCGCGGAGCTTGTCGACGCGCGCGCGCCCGCGGCCACGCGGAACCCGGACTTTGACGAGCTGTTCGCGGGCAAATCGCGCGTGGTCCTGCTGAACAAGAGCGACCTGGCCGACCCGGCGCTGACGAAGCGTTGGATTGCGGAGTTCCGCGCGCGCGGGTTCGCCGCGGGCGGGATTTCGGCCACGTCGCCGCGCTGCCGCGCCGAGGTGACCGCGCTGATCGAGGCCGCCGCTGCGGAAGCGGTCGAACGCATGCGCAAAAAGGGCGTAAACAAGGTCGTGCGCGTGCTGATCGCGGGCATCCCGAACGTGGGCAAGTCCACGCTGATCAACCGAATCGCGGGCGGAAAAAAAGCGGCCGTCGGCGATAAACCCGGCGTGACGCGGGCGAAGCAATGGGTGCGGATCACGCCGTACCTGGAGCTTTTGGACACGCCCGGCCTGCTCTGGCCGAAGCTGGCCGATCAGGACCTGGCGAGGCACCTGGCGTACATCGGCTCGATCCGCGACGAATTGGTGCCCGCCGAGGAGCTTGCATCCGCGCTGCTGTCGGAGCTCATGCCGCTGTCCAAGGACGCGCTGCTTGCGCGCTATCCGAAGTTGGCGCCTGACGCGGACAAAGGCGAGCTGCTCGCGCTCGTCTGCCGCTCGCGCGGGTTTTTGCTGTCCGGCGGGGAGCCGGACACGGAGCGCGCCGCGCGCATCGTGCTCGACGAGTTCCGCGCGGGCAGGCTTGGGCGCATCACGCTCGAATCGCCGCAGGGCGAGGGGGTGCGCGCATGAGCCGCGCCCCGGAGGAACAGCGGCTTGCCGCGCTTGCGGAGATCGACGGCACGTTCTGGTCGTGCCCGGGCTGCGTGCTCGCGGGTATGGACGAGGTCGGGCGCGGGCCGCTGGCGGGGCCGGTGGTCGCCGCCTGCGTCGTGATGCCGCCGCGCGCGCTTGTTTTTTACGTCGACGATTCCAAGAAGCTGGCTGAGGCGCGCCGCGCGGCCGTGTGCGCCGAGATCGAGCGCGTTGCGGAGGCGATCTCCGTCGCCTGGGTCTGGCCCGATACGATCGACAGGATCAACATTCTCGAGGCGACGAAGCGCGCGTTTTCTTTGGCGTTCTCCGAAATCGGCGCGCCCGTGACCGACGTGCTGATCGATGCGCTGACAGGGCTTGATATCCGCGCGCGCCAGCATCCGTATGTGCACGGCGACGCGCTTTCGTATTCCATTGCCGCGGCGTCCATCGTCGCCAAGGTGCGGCGCGACAGATATATGCGGGAGCAGGACGCGCTGTATCCGGCCTACGGCTTTGTCCGCAACAAGGGCTACGGCACCGCGGAGCACATCGAGGCGATCAAAAAATACGGCCCGTGCCCGATCCACCGCAGGAGCTTCATCCAAAAATGGCTGTGACGACCACGCAGACCGGCAAGAAGGGCGAGGAGACGGCGTGCGCGTTTTTGACGCGCAAGGGCTTCTCGCTCGTCTGCCGCAACTACCGCTATGGGCATCAGGAGATCGATCTCGTGATGCGCGACGCGGATACGCTCGTGTTCGTCGAGGTCAAGGCGCGCTCGAGCGTCCGCTTCGGCGCGCCGGCGGAGTTTGTTACATTGAGGAAACGGAAGCACCTGCTGCTCGCCGCGCAGGGATATCTGCTCGAGCACGGGCTTTCCGACGCGCCCGCGCGGTTCGACGTCGTCGAGGTGTACCTGGACACAGGGACGGTGGAGCACATCGAGAACGCGTTCGGCCTTTCATAAACGGGGGCCGCTTGTCAGCGCCGGTTTGATTTGATACAATAATGCAATACTAGATTTAGTTGTATTTCCCAAATCGAGGTAATTGCTTTGAAACGAATCGCCGCCGCGCTTCTTTTTTTAGGGCTGGTGCTGGCGTTTCCGGCGGCCGCGCGGGCCGACGAAGGCGACGCCGCAGAAGAGAACCTGCTGAAGAACGCGGATTTTGCCGAATACTCCGACGAGACGGCCCTGCCCGCCGAGTGGGAGTTCGAGGCCTACGTGTCCGGCGACGACGCCGCAAAAGCGGGGCTGTACGAGGACGAAACGGCTGTCCGCTGCGTCGGCATCGTAAACGGGACCGAGAACGACTCGCGCATCTGTCAGACGATCGCCGCGCGGCCGGACACCTGCTATCGCGTGTCCGGCTATATCCGCACGAGCAGCGTAACCGGCGGCCGCGGCGCTTGCCTTTCGATCGACAACTACTCCATTGACGGCACGTACTGCTTCTCCGCCGACGTTGTGGGCTCGTCGGAGTGGACGGCGGTCGAGATGTACGTCAAGACCGGCCCGGAGCAGCGGGAGCTGCGCGTTGCGGCGCGGCTGGGCGGCTACGGCACGATGGCGGTCGGCAGCGCGTGGTTCTACGGGCTAAGCGTGACCGAGTTCGACGAAGCGCTCGCGACGAGCCTGATCTATCTGCCGGCCGACAACGGCGCCGCCGGCACGGCGACGGAGACGCCTAAGGAGCCGCTGCCCCCGTCCCGCGTGTTTGCCGCCATATTCGTCTCGGGCGCCGTGTTTATGCTGCTTTTTACCGCGCTGTACATGGGATACCTGCGCAGCGAGCAGTCGCCGCTTTTCGGGGACGCGGACCAAAAGCGCACGCTGACCGCGATGTTCGCGCTGGCCGTGGCCTGCCGCGTCCTGCTCTCCGTCCTGTTTGTCGGCCACCCGACGGACATCAACTGCTTTATGGCCTGGGGCAACGCTGTCCGGAGCAACGGCGTATCGGGGTTCTACACGTCCGGCATATTCGCGGACTATCCGCCGGGGTATATGTATATCTGCGGCGCGCTGAGCGCGCTTGGCTCGGGGCTCGGCCTGACTTACGGCAGCGCGGGATACGTGCTGCTGTATAAGCTCCCCGCAACGATCTGCGACCTGATCGGCGCGTACCTGCTGTACGAGCTGGCCAGGCGAAACGGTGTGCCGCGCCCGTTCTCGCTGCTGCTTTCGGCTCTCGCCGCGCTCAACCCCGCGCTGATGTTCATCTCCGGCGGCTGGGGGCAGATCGACTCGATCCTTGCATTGCTCGTCGCGCTTGCGATCTATTTTGTGCTCGGCGAAAAGCGCGTCCTCGCGGGCGCGCTGTACGGCCTCGCGATTCTGCTCAAGCCCCAGGCGCTGATGGCGGGCCCGATCCTCGCGGTGATCTACTTTTGCGGCGTGATCGGCCCGGACTGGAAGAAAAAGCTTTTTCACACCGCGCTCGCGGTGCTTGCGGCGCTCGCGGTGATATTCTTCATATCGCTGCCGTTTAAAGGCACGCAGGAATGGACGTGGATACTCGACAAATACCGCACGACCGCCGTTTCCTATCCGTACGCGTCGATCGAGGCGTTCAACCTGCCCGCGCTGCTCGGCGGGAACTGGACCCGGGTGGAAACGCGCGTGCTCGGGCTGCCGTACTCGACCTGGGGCACGGCGTTCATCGCGCTCGCGGCCGCGTTCTCCGGCGCGCTGTATTGGAAGGGCGCGCGCACCGGGAAAGGCGCGGCGTTTGTCAGCTGCGCGCTCTCAGTCGCGCTGATGTTCACGTTCGGACACTACATGCACGAGCGGTACATCATCCCCGCGCTGCTCCTGCTGCTCGTCGGCTACGTCTATTACCGCGACCGAAGGCTGCTGCTTTTGTTCCTTTCGTACACCGTGACGGTGCTGTTCAATTCGCTCGCCGCCCTGTACATCGTCGACCATCAGGCCGCGCGCGGCGCGCTTTACGACGCGCTCACGCGCGTGGGCTCGGCGGCCACGGTGCTGACGACGCTGTATTTTATCGTGGTCTCCGTCGACCTTTTATGGCTCGGCCGCGCGCTTAAGCCGCTGCCCGCGCTGGCAATCAAGAGGAAGGAACGGCGGGGAACCTTCGAGCTGTCCGTCTCCGGCAGCATTGCGCCGCGCTATACGAGGAAGGATTATATCCTGTTGTCCGGCCTCGTGCTCGTCTACGGCGCGGTCGCGCTGTCGTACCTGGGCGTAACGAAAGCGCCGCAGACGGTCTATTACGGCGACGTCGCGGGCGAGACCGTCACGGCCGCGTTCGGCAAAACGGTCGAGCTTGCCGAATGCCGCGTGTACGGCAACATCGATACGGGCGGCACGCTGCGCTTCATCGCGCCGGACGGCACGGAGACGAGCTACGAGCAGACGTACGACGATATGTTCCGCTGGCACAGCGTCCCGCTTGTCGCGGCGGCGGACACGGTCACGGTCGAGCTGTATTCGGGACACGTGCGCATCAACGAGATCGCGTTCTTCGACGCGGCGGGCAACCGGCTTTTTGCAAAGCTCGTCAACCCGACGGGCACGCAATCCGCGCTGCTTGACGAGCAGGACGCCGTGCCCGACGTGCCCGCGTGCACGAACGGCATGTACCTCGACGAGCTGTATCACGGGCGCACGGCCTACGAGCACCTGCACAACCTCGCTCCGTACGAAAACTCGCATCCGCCGCTCGGCAAGCTTTTGATTATGCTGGGCATATCGGCGTTCGGCATGACGCCGTTTGGCTGGCGCATCGTGGGCACATTGTTCGGCATCGGCATGCTGCCGGTGTTCTACGCGCTTTCTAGAAGGCTCCTGAAAAAAACGGAGAACGCGTTCATTGCTACGGCGCTGTTCGCGTTCGACTTTATGCACTTTACGCAGACGCGCATCGCGACAATCGACGTGTACGCGGTGTTTTTCATCCTTTTGATGTACTATTTCATGTACCGCTATGTCACGATGGACTTCTTTACCGACGGGTTGAAGAAGACGCTCGTGCCGCTCGGCGCGTGCGGGCTGTTCTTCGGCGTCGGGGCCGCGTGCAAGTGGACGTGCATCTACGCCGGCGGGGGACTGGCCGCGCTGCTGTTTATTTCGCTGTTTGAGCGGTATCGGGAGTACCGCCGCCTCTCCGGCTCCGCGGCAAGCGCCGACCGCCTAAAGGCCGCGCTGTTTTTGCCGAACACGGTTAAAACGCTGCTGTTTTGCGCCGCGTTCTTCGTCGTGATCCCGTTTGTCATCTATTTTGCGGCCTACACGCCGTACTATATCTACGCCGCGGGCACGGAGGAGAATTACAATCTCGCCGGCATGTTCCGGACGTTCTGGCACTATCAGGAGTTTATGTACAACTACCACTCGACGCTGCAGGCGACGCATCCGTACCAGTCCAGCTGGTACCAGTGGCCGTTTACGGTCCGGCCGATGTGGTATTATTATTCCGGCACAGAGGAAACGGTCTCGACGATGTCGGCCTCGGGCAATCCGGCGGTGTGGTGGCTTTCGTCCATCGGCGCCGCTGCGCTCGCCGCGCTGCGGCTGACGAGGAGAATCCGGCCGGACAAGGCGCTGCTCGTGATATTCGCCGGCATCCTGGCCAACTATCTGCCGTGGGTGCTCGTCTCGCGCTGCACGTTCATCTATCACTTTTTTGCGACGGTGCCGTTTATCCTGCTCGCGACGATGTACCTCGTTACCGCGTTCGAGGAAAAAGAGCCGGAGCTTTGGCCGGTCAAATGGGTGTGGCTGACGCTTTGCCTGCTGTTCTTCATCGCGCTGTACCCGGGCATCTCCGGGCTGCCGATCCCGCGGACGCTGGCCGAGATCTTGCAAAAACTGCCGGGAGGGAATATTCTGTATGGAGCATAGCAAAAGCGGCGCGAAAAAGACGCTGGTCCAATTCGTCAAGTTCAACATCGTCGGCGTGATGAACACGCTGGTCGATTTTCTCGTGTTCCAGGCGCTGAACCTGCTGCTCGGCTGGACGTATATCGCGCAGGTGATCAGCTACACCTGCGGCCTCGTCAACAGCTATATCTTCAACAGCAGCTGGACGTTTAAGGAGGAAAGGACGCGCTCGGCGCGCGAGATGGGGCTGTTCGTGCTCGTCAACGTCGCGTCGCTCGGCGTGTCGCTCCTCGTCATCTACCTGTGCCGCAACGCCTTCGGCGTCACCGACGCGTGGGTCGCGGGCTGGGTTCCGGGGTTCCTTTCGCGCTTTGTCAAGGGCGACACGGTCTGCAAGCTGATTGCGACGCCGTGCGCGATACTCGTCAACTACATCGGCAACCGTTGTTTCGTGTTCAGAAAGGAAGGAAAACGGGAGGGGGCGTAGACTTTAGTGTATTTTGCGGTCCGGAGCGAGGGTTTAAGCGGCCTCGGCGGCTTTGCCGTGTCCGTCGAAACCGATATTGCAAACGGCCTGCCGGCGTTTGATACGGTCGGACTGCCCGACGCCTCGGTGCGCGAATCGCGCGAGCGCGTGCGCGCAGCGATCAAGAACGCCGGCTTTGCCTTCCCGGCCGCGCGCATCACGGTCAACCTCTCGCCGGCCGACCGCCGCAAGGAGGGCGCGTTCTACGACCTGCCGATCGCGGTGTCGATCCTCGCCGCGTCCGGCCAGCTCTCCCCGTTTGCCGTGGAGGAGGCCGTGTTTTTGGGCGAGCTCGCGCTCGACGGTGCGGTGCGGGAGATCTCGGGCGTGCTGCCGATGGTGATCGACGCGCAGGCAAGGCGCGCGCGCCAAATCTTCGTCCCGGCCGGCAACGCCGAGGAGGCGGCCTGCGTCGGGGACGTTTCGATCTATCCCGTGGACTCGCTCGGTTCGCTCGCCGCGCATATCAGCGGCGCCTGCCCGATCGAACCCTATCCGCCGTCCGCGTGGCGCGGCGGCAGCGTGCGCTACGGCGCGGATTTTTCCGAGATCCGCGGCCAGCAGGGCGCCAAGCGCGCCGCCGAGATCGCGGTGTCCGGCGGGCACAACCTCCTGCTCGTGGGCACGCCCGGTTCCGGCAAGACCATGCTCGCGCGCAGCCTGCCCTCGATTTTGCCCGAGCTGACCTACGGCGAGGCGCTCGAGATCACGAAGGTCCATTCCGTCTCCGGCGCGGTCAAGGGCGGCGGCATCCTGCGCGAACGGCCGTTCCGCGCGCCGCACCACGGCGCGTCCGCGGCGGCGCTCATCGGCGGCGGCTCGCGTGCGCTGCCGGGCGAGATCAGTCTCGCGCACCTCGGCGTGCTGTTTCTGGACGAGCTGCCCGAGTACGGCCGCAGCGTGCTCGAGTCGCTGCGCCAGCCGCTCGAGGACGGCTTTGTGACGGTCAGCCGCGCGGCGGCGACCGCGACCTACCCCGCAAAGTTCATGCTCGTGGCCGCGATGAACCCCTGCCCCTGCGTCAACTACGGCTCGCGCACGCATCCCTGCCGCTGCGCGCCGGCCGCCATCGCCAGGTACCGCGGCCGCGTGTCCGGCCCGCTGCTCGACCGCATCGACATCCGCATCGAGATGCCGGAGGTCGGATTCTTGGAGATCAGCGGCCCGCAGGGCGGCGAGCCGTCGAGCAATGTGCGCGTGCGCGTCAACGAGGCGCGGCGCATCCAGCGCGAGCGCTTCCAAAACGACGGCATCCTGACGAACGCCGAGATGCGCGCGGAGCTGATACAGAGATACTGCGCGCCCTCCGCGCGCTCGGAACTTTTGCTTTCACAGGCATACGCGAAGCTGCACCTGTCCGCGCGCGCCTACCAGCGCATTTTGAAGGTCGCGCGCACGATCGCCGACGTATCGGGCAGCGAGAGCATCCTGCCCGAGCACTACGCGGAGGCGATTCAGTACCGCAGCCTCGACATGAGCGAAGGGGGGAATTAGCGTGCCGGAACTCGACCG
>CAZKGE010000041.1:7998-12728 GCA_964552065.1 uncultured Oscillospiraceae bacterium
GCAGCCTCGACATGAGCGAAGGGGGGAATTAGCGTGCCGGAACTCGACCGCACGCGCCGATTGCGGCTGTTTATCGCGGAGGCGGTCCGGTACCGCAGCCTCGACATGAGCGAAGGGGGGAATTAGCGTGCCGGAACTCGACCGCACGCACCGGCTGCGGCTGTTCGTCCATTACGCGGCGGAGTGCAACATGCGCGTCTACGCGGCGCTTGACGAGCGCTTCTCCAATCCGGAAGATATATTCGCGGCGGCGCAAACGCGCGACGCGGCCGCGTTTTCGTTTCTTTCCGACTTTGCGGTAAAGCGCCTGTTCGAGGCCGCGGACGAGCGTTTCCTGGACCGGTACGCGGACTGGCTCGTCCGGCATGAAATCGGCGTCGCCATACCGGGCGACGAAGCGTACCCCGCGCCGCTGGCCGAGATTTCCGATCCGCCGCGGCTGCTGTTCTACAAGGGCGTTTTTAAGCGCGACATTCCTCTGCCGCTCGCGGTCGTCGGCACGCGCAAGGCCACCAAATACGGCCGCGACATCGCGCGGCTGTTCGCGTTCGAGCTTGCCCGCCGCGGCGCCACGGTCGTGTCCGGCATGGCCGCGGGCGTCGACGCTTATGCGGCGCTGGGCGCGCTCGACTGCGAAGCGTCCGAATACCCGACGGTCGCGGTGCTCGGCTGCGGCGTCGACGTCATATATCCGGCCGGCAACGAAGCGCTGTACCGGCAAATCATCGAGCGCGGCGCGGTGATCTCGGAGTTTTTGCCCGGCGCAAAGCCGCTTGCCGAGCATTTTCCCGTGCGCAACCGCATCATCAGCGGCATGTCGCGCGGCGTGCTCGTCGTCGAGGCGGGCGAGCGCAGCGGCGCCAGCATCACGGCAAACTGCGCGCTCGAGCAGGGGCGCGACGTGTTCGCCGTGCCGGGGCGCATCACGGACCTACTCAGCGTCGGCACGAACCGCCTCATCCAGCAGGGCGGGGCCAAACCCGTGTTCTGCGCGGAGGACATCCTGGCCGAGTACGGCTCCGCCGCGGCCGCGGACGGGCCGGTAAAGCCCGTCTTCGCGGCGGACTCGGCGCAGCTTCTGCCGGAGGAGAAAGCCATCGTGGATCGCCTGCGCCAGGGCGAATCGAGCTTTGACGAACTGTGCCGGGCGCTGGACCTCGAGACGGGCAAGTTAAATTCTTGCTTGACAGCCCTGGAGTTTTCAGGAATAATAAAGCAGCTTCCGGGACGCATGTTCGCGCTGGAAATCGTCGGTGCGTCCCGGTAAACTGTCAACCACGGAGGAGCACAGCCATGCCGGAATCGCTGGTCATTGTGGAATCGCCTGCAAAGGCCAAGACCATCGAAAAATTCCTGGGAAACCAGTATAAGGTGATCGCGTCCAACGGACACGTGCGCGACCTGCCCAAGAGCCAGATCGGCGTGGACGTGACAAACGGCTTTACGCCGAAGTATATCACGCTGCGCGGCCGCGGCGACGTGCTCGAGCGCATCCGCAAGGAGGCCAAGGCGGCCAAGAAGATCTACCTTGCGACCGACCCGGACCGCGAGGGAGAGGCGATCAGCTGGCACCTTGCGCAGGTGCTGAACCTCGACGCAAGCTCAAAGTGCCGCATCGTGTTTAACGAGATCACGGCAAACGCCGTCAAAAACTCGATCAAGGGCGTGCGCGCGATCGACATGCGGCTCGTCAACGCGCAGCAGGCGCGGCGCATACTCGACCGGCTTGTGGGCTACAAGATCAGCCCGATCCTGTGGGCCAAGGTGCGCAAGGGTCTGTCCGCGGGACGGGTGCAGTCCGTCGCCACGCGCATCATCTGCGACCGCGAGCAGGAGATACTGGACTTTGTGCCCGAGGAATACTGGGTGCTGTCTGCTCTGCTGCTGCCCGCGGATACCGCGGTCCTTTCGGATAAGGACGCAAAGAAGGCGTTCGAGGCCAAATATTACGGCGAGAACGGCAAAAAGGCCGACCTGCACACGCAGGCGGAGGTCGAGGCCGTGCTCGCGCGGCTCGAGGGCGCGGTCTACACCGCTGCCGAGGTCAAGAATGGCGAAAAAAACAAGCACGCCGCGCCGCCGTTTACGACGAGCAGTTTGCAGCAGGAGGCGTCGCGCAAGCTGGGCTTTACGGCCAAGCGCACCATGATGATCGCGCAGCAGCTCTACGAGGGCGTCGAGATCGGCAAGAAGGGCCCGTCGGGACTGATCTCCTATATCCGCACCGACTCCGTGCGCGTGGCCGGCGAGGCGCAGTCCGCGGCGCTTGCCTACATCGAGCAGCGCTTCGGCAAGCAGTACCTGCCCGACAGGCCGAACTTCTACAAGGGCCGCGCGGGCGCGCAGGACGCGCACGAGGCGATCCGCCCGACGGACATCCAGAACGAACCCGCTAAGCTTCGCGAGCACCTGTCCAACGACCAGTTCAAGCTGTATAAATTGATCTACGAGCGGTTTTTGTCGAGCCAGATGCGCGAGGCTAGGTACGCGACAAGCCAGGTGACGCTCGATGCCAACGGTGTCACGTTCCGCGCCAACGGCGTGCAGACGCTGTTCGACGGCTTCTCGGCGGTCTACACCGAGGGCCGCGACGACGCGCAGGAGAAGGAGGTCGCGCTGCCCAACATCCATCAAGGCGACGCGTTTGCCGCCTCGAAGCTGACAAACGAGCAGCGGTTTACGCAGCCCGCGCCGCGGTACACCGAGGCCACGCTGATTAAGGCGCTCGAGGAGAAGGGCATCGGCCGGCCGAGCACGTACTCGCCGACGATCTCGACGATCATCGAGCGCGGCTACGTCGCGCGCGACAAAAAGCAGCTCGTGCCCACGGAGCTCGGCTTCGTCGTAACGAAGCTGATGAAGGACAACTTCGAGAACATCGTCGACGTCAAGTTCACCGCGACGATGGAGGAGAAGCTCGACGGCGTCGAGGACGGCAGCGTCGAGTGGGCCGACATGCTCGGGGAGTTCTACGGGCCGTTTGAAAAGACCGTGGAGGTCGCGGGCGCGTCGATCGAGCGCGTGAAGATCGCGGACGAGGTTTCGGACGTGCAGTGCGACAAGTGCGGCGCGATGATGGTGTACAAGATGGGCCGGTACGGCAAGTTTCTCGCCTGCCCGAACTTCCCGGAGTGCCGCAACACGAAGGCGATCATCGAGAAGATCGATGTGGCCTGCCCCAAATGCGGCGCGGCTTTAATCAAGCGCAAGAGCAAGCGCGGCAAGGCGTTCTACGGCTGCGAAAAGTATCCGGAGTGCGACTTTGTGTCGTGGGATAAGCCCGTCAAGATGCGCTGCCCGAAATGCAACGGGCTGATGGTGCAGAAGATCGGCCAGAACGGCAGCTACATCGTCTGCACGGACAAGAGCTGCGGCTACATCCACCGCAGCGCGCGCAAGGCAAAGGACCAGGAGCAGGAAAAGAGCGATGCCTGAACCGTCCGTGACCGTGGTCGGCGCGGGGCTGGCCGGCTGCGAGGCGGCCTGCCAGCTGGCCAAGCGCGGCGTTTATGTCACCCTCGTCGAAATGAAACCGGACCGCTGTACGCCTGCGCATCACAGCGCAGGCTTTGCTGAACTTGTGTGCTCAAATTCGCTGCGCAGCGACCGGACGGAAAACGCCGCGGGCCTGCTCAAGGCGGAGCTAAGGCTTTTCGATTCGCTGATCCTCCGCTCGGCGGACGAAACCGCCGTGCCCGCGGGCGGCGCGCTCGCGGTCGACCGCGAGGGCTTCTCGCGGCTCGTCACGCGGGAGATCGAGGCAAATCCGCGCATCACCGTCGTGCATTGCGAGCAAACCGAGCTGCCCGAGCCGCCCGCGATCATCGCGACCGGGCCGCTGACGGACGGCGCGCTGTACGGGGCGATCGAGCACTTGACCGGTAAAAGCCTGCATTTCTACGACGCCGCCGCGCCGATCGTGACGCTCGAGTCGCTCGACTGCTCGAAGGTATTCCGCGCGTCGCGCTACGGCCGCGGCGACGACTATCTCAACTGCCCGATGACGCGCGAGGAGTATTTCGCATTCCACCGCGCGCTTGTCTCGGCCGAGACGGCCGAGCTGCACGCGTTCGAGACGCCGCGTGTGTTCGAGGGCTGCATGCCGGTCGAAGTGATGGCAAAGCGCGGCGAAATGACGCTCGCCTACGGGCCGCTCAAGCCCGTGGGCCTCGAGCTCGAGAGCGGCGAGCGGCCGTTCGCGGTCGTGCAGCTGCGGCAGGACAACGCCGAGGGCACGCTGTACAACATCGTGGGCTTTCAAACAAACCTCAAGTTTTCCGAGCAGCGCCGCGTGTTCGGCCTGATCCCAGGCTTAGAGAACGCGGAATATGCGCGCTACGGCGTGATGCACCGGAACACGTTTTTGCCCGCGAACGTGCTGGATGAAACCTATCAGCTCCGCGCGCGCCCGGGGCTGTACTTTGCCGGTCAGATCACGGGCGTGGAGGGGTACGTCGAATCCGCCGCAAGCGGCTTTGCAGCGGGCGTGCAGCTCGCCAGAAGGCTGAACGGTCAGGAGCCCCTGCCGCTGACCGACGAGACCGCCATCGGCGCTTTGGCTCGGTACGTGTCGCATTACGCGGGCGCGGATTTTCAGCCGATGAACGTCAACTTCGGCATCATGGCCCCATTGGTTCGCCCGCCGCGCCGAAAGCGGGAGAAATATCAAAAGATTGCGGAACGTTCCCTCGCAATCGTAAAAGAATTGAAAACGTATTGTTAAACGGGCG
>CAZKGE010000042.1:0-12696 GCA_964552065.1 uncultured Oscillospiraceae bacterium
GCACGGACGAGTCCGGCCCGCTGCTGATGGGGCTGCTTGCCGACGCGGGATACGCCGTGCGCGGCGTCGAGATCGTGCCGGACGAGCGCGCGCTGATCGAGGAAGCGCTGGTCCGCTGTGCGGACGAGTACGGCGTCAACCTTGTCGTCACGACGGGCGGCACAGGCTTTGCCGTGCGCGACGTTACGCCCGAGGCGACGATCGCCGTCTGCCCGCGCCTGTGCCCTGGCATCCCCGAGGCGATGCGTTTCTACAGCCTGCAAAAGACAAACCGCGCGATGCTCTCGCGTGCGGCGGCCGGCATCCGCGGCAGGACGCTGATCGTCAACCTGCCTGGCAGCCCGCGCGCGGTGCGCGAGAACCTCGAGCCGATCCTGCCCGCGCTCGAGCACGGGCTGGCCATGCTGCTCGGCACGGGCTGCGAGTGCGCGGCGAACGCAAAACAGGGGCCTCGGCCTTGCATGGAGAACGTTGAGGGCTCTGCCCTCGAGCTCCTGCCAAAGGGATGAGCCTTACGGCCCACAGTTTGCAATGGTCGCGCACGCCTCTTTGGCCACAGGCGGCGCTCGGCTTCGGCCCCCTTTGGAAACCCGCAGAATTTACAGGATCAGATTCTTTCTCCCTTAAAAATCCATTTTGGAACAGTTTCTCGCATCTTTTGCTTCTTTTCTTTAAGAAAAGAAGCGGGGGTTTGGGGGCGGGGCCTCCATCGTACCCCCGTTCGTTCCCCGCATCTTCACAAAGACGCCTGTCAAAAAAACAACCGGGACCGCGCCAGGCGGTCCCGTCTTTTTATAGCCATTCTATCGCGGCCCCCGCCGCCCGTCCTCAGTACTCCTTCGCCATCTCGCCGTTCAGCACGCGGAACGCCCCGTCGGCGAGCGACTGCATCTCCTCCTCGCCGGGCATCACAAAGACGCGCGCGAGCGGCTCGACATAGCCGCGGATTGCGTCGCAGAGACGGATGCTGTTTGCCGCGCCGCCCGTGAGCACGATCGCGTCGACGGCAAAGCGCAGCACGGCCGCCATGCTGCCGACGTCCTTGGCGAGCTGGTAGGCGAGCGCGTCGAACACGAGCTTTGCGGCCTCGTCGCCGCTGCATGCGCGGCGCTCGGCCTCGCGGAAGTCCTTGGTCATCAGATAGCTGAACACGCCGGCCTCCTGACCGAGCCGCCGCCGGACGGCCTGCTCGGGAAGGCCCGAAAAGCAGAGGTTGACCACGGCGCCGACGGGCAGGCTGCCGCCGCGGTCCATGGAAAAGCAACCCTCGTCCCTGACGTTGAACACGTCGACGACAAGGCCGTTTTCGTGCGCGGCGACGGATACGCCGCCGCCCATGTGCGCGACGATCAGCCGCGCGTCCTCGTACGGCTTGCCGAGCAGCGCGGCCGCGCGCCTCGCCACGCTCTTCTGGTTCAGCGCGTGAAAGAAGCTCTCGCGCTCCATGCCGGCAAAGCCGGACACGCGCGCGACGGCCGTCATCTCGTCGACGGAGACCGGGTCGGTGAAGAACGCGGGGATGCCCGCCTCGTCGGCCAGCTCGCGCGCGAGCACGAGGCCGAGACTCGACGGGTGCTCGCCGTAGGGCGGATTGACCACGTCGGCGACCGCGCGGTCGCTCACGCGGTAGGTGCCGGACGGCACGTGCCGCAGCGGCCCGCCGCGGCCCGCGACGGCCGCAAAATCGGCTAGCCGAAAGCCGTTTTCGGCAAGCGCATCGAGAATGAGCGCCTTGCGGAACGGAAGCTGGTCGACGACGTGCAAAAAGCGGCCGAGCTCGCCGTACGGGTGCTCGATGTTGCGCCGCATAAGCTCCTTGCCGTCGGCGAAGACCGCGATCTTCGTGGATGTCGCGCCCGGATTGATCACGAGCACCTGCAAGGGCCGCCCACCTCCTTTCGATACCTGTTATGATAGGTCAGCGCCGCAAAGGCTGTCAATCGGCGCGTGGGGAAGCCGTCATACATTTGTTTAGCGTTTGTTCCGGCGCGGCGGATTCCGCGCGGCCGCGCATACGTGCCGCGGCGTGCGCTCGCCCGCGCAAACGTGCGCTCCCCTCGCGCGGCGCGGCGGCACGAACCGAAGCTTGTTCCCCGCGCGCCGTGCGTCGCCGGCTCAGCAAAAACGCGTCACGGTCCCTGCGCAAAAGGCGCTCCCCGCAGGGGAGCGCCGAAACGCCGCGCTGTCCGGCCTTTTCCTGCGTACCAACGCGCACCGCGCCGTCCAACCATTTCCCGCGCATTAGATTACCACGCTGTCCGCCCGCTTCCCGCGCGCCAGCGCGCCGTGCTGCCTGGCCGTTCCCCCGCCCGGTCTGCCCGCCGGCTATTTCTCAACCGAGTCGAGCAGCGCCTCGATGAGCTTGACCCAGTTTTCGCGGCTCTGCGCGCCCTCGACGGGCTTTGTCAGCATGTTGCCCGCGCTGTCGAGGAAAAACGTCGTGGGGTAGGCGCGCGTGTTGGCGAGGAACAGCTTCACCGTATCGCCCATCGGCAGAAGGTGCGGATAGTCCGCGCCCGTTTGGGCGATCAGGCTGTCGATCGTTTGGCGCTCCTCGTCCGTCGGCACGCCGTCCAGGCTCGCGATGTCGCCGATGACGCCGACGATCTGGAAGCCCCGGTCGGCGTACTGCTCGTTCAGTTCCGCAAGGTCCGGCATCTCCTGGATGCAGTAGCCGCAGAACGTCCCCCAGATGTTGACCATGGTCAGTTTGTGGCCCGTAAACAGCGTCTCGTCGACGCTCGTGCCGTCGAGCGCCGTGCCGGAGAACGTAAACGGCTCGGCGGCGGCGGACGTTTGGGCGGCGGCGGGGGCCGCGGTCTGGGCCGCGGCGGGTTCGGCCGGCGGTACGACCACGGGCGCGCACGCGGCGAGCGACAGTATGACAAGCAGCGCGATCGCCGCAAACCGTTTCTTTCTCATAATACCCTCCTAATGGTATACAATGCTGCGTATACTGTAATCATAACAATTACAGTATACGCAGTCAATCCCCGGATTATGCGTTTGCGAAAATCCTCCGGACGAGGTTCGCGACGGTGACGCGCGAAAGCTCGTTCCGGCAGGCATTGTCGAGCGAAGCGTACAGTTCGTCCATCACGTCCGCCATGCCGGAGGCGATCAGGCAGGGCAGGTCGGCGCTGCCGGAGCGCCACTTGGCGCACACGACGTGCGTTTCCACGGCGTCGAGGACTTCGAGCAGCGTGACGCGCTCCGCGTCGCGGGTAAAGCGGCAGCCGCCCTCCGCGCCCTCCTTGGTGGCGACGAGACCGGCGCGCCGGAGCTTTGCGACGACTTTGCGCACCCTCGCGGGGTTTGTGCAGATGTTTTTTGCGAGCTGCTCGCTCGAGAGCGGCGCGTCCGCGCGGCTTAAACAGACGAGCGCGTGCACCGCGATGGCAAATTCGCTGTTCATACGGGCCTACATCCGTTCCCGGCCGGGCCGCGCCGGCGCGCCGGCCATTTCGAGCATCAGCCCGTAGCGGCGGACCGCCTCGTCGATGATCGTGTCCCACGAGAGGTATATGGCCTTGCGCGCGTTTTTGCCGACGGCGGCGAGCCGCTCCGGGTCGGCGAGCGCTTCTTCGAGCACGCGGGCAAGGTCCTGCGGCGTGTCCCTGCACAAAAAGCCGTTCTCTTTATCGCGTATCGGCTCGGCGGGCGCGCTGCCTGTCGTGACGACGCTCGCGGTCTCCATGGCCGCGGCCTCGCGCACGACCATGCCGGAGGTGTCGTACAGCGACGGAAACACGAACAGGTTCGCGCACTGGTAGAGCCCGAACAGCAGCTGATCGTCGCGCACGTGGCCGGTGAACAGCGTATCGTCCCCGAGGCCGAGCACGCGCGCGGCCCGCTCGATCGCCTCCGCGTCCGGGCCCTGACCTGCCAGCACGAGCAGAAACGGCCGGCCGCCGCGCTTCAATATCGCGCAGGCCTCGAGGATGTTGCGGATGTTCTTTTTCCAGTTCATCTGCCCGCAGTAGAGCAGGATCGGCCGGTCCTCGGGCAGGTTGAACGCGCGGATTGCCGCGTCGCGCTGCGCGGGGGTCGGTTCGACGTCCGGCGTGCCGTTGGGCACGACCGCGATGTCGCCGCGGTAGCCGTAGTCGTGCAATACCTCGGCGGAGTTCGCGCTCACGGTCCAGACCGCGTCGCAGCGCTCGTAGAAGTTGACGACGAAGCGCACGGCGATGTTGGCGAGCTGTTCCTGGCCGATCAGCTTGTAAAAATCGTCGTAGTAGCGCGAGTGGAACGTGCCGATGACCGGGATGCCGCGCTTGCGGCCGATACGCAGCGCCTCCTGGCCCGCCATGAACGGGCTGTGCGCGTGCGCGATCTCGAGCGGGATGTCGCTCATGCGCGCGTCGTAATGCGAGTCGAGCGGCGGGATGCCCATGCTGTAATGCCGGTGCGTCGGCACGTTCACGCTGATAAAGTCCACGAGCTCGAACGGGTAGCCGCCGCGGTAGCCGGTGTTCGCCATGGGGGCCACCACGGTGCATGGGTGGCCTTTCCTGGCGAGCGTGGCCGCGTAGTTGTACACGACGCGCCCGACGCCGTCCACGATGGGCAGGAACGTATCCGTAAACAGTCCGATCCGCATGGACGGCTCCTTTCGTTGTGTAAGCGGCTTTAACGCGCGCCTAGTTCGCGTCGACCCAGTACGAGTTGCCGTAGATGTCCGTGAGCCGGTACGTCATCATGGCCTCGCCGGAGCCGACGGAGAGGTTCCAAAGCTCGAGTTCGCCGGAGACGGTCATCTGCTCGCCGATGTAGTAGGTGTCCTGGTACTCGCCTTCGTAGGAGTAGTAGTCGCCCAAAAAGTCGAGCTTGTCGCCTTCCTTGATCTCGATCAGGCCCTTGGCGCTCGTGCCGAGCGCGGCGTCGTACTGCGGCGAAGCGCCGAGCACGCGGCCGTAGGGGCTCTCGCTGTCGAACACGAGCATGATCTCGACGCGCTCACCGTTGAGCAGCGCGGGGATGCGCTCCGTAATCGTCGTTTCGTCGCCGACCTGGTCCTGGCTGACGAAGTACACCGGCACGATCTGGCCGTTGAGCGCGAGCCACGTGTTGTCGTAGTCCATGATGAGGGCGCTGTCGTCGTTGTACTCGACGAGATTGTCGAGGCCGAGGTCGATGTAGCCCGCGCCGTCGTCGAGAAACACGTTCATCTCGAGCGTGGCCACGAGCGCCCACTGCTCCTCGGTCAGCGCGAGCACCTTCTGGCCGTTCCTCTCGGTGACGACGAGGTCGGCGGCGTCGAGCCGATTCTCGGTCAGGTATGTGGCGGCGGCGCGCACGCTGTTTTCGTCGAGAAATGCGAGGTCGTCGTCCGCAATGCCCTCGGCCGAGTACGCGCCGGAGCGCAGCGACGAGGCGAGCAGGCTGACAAGGTCCGCGCCGGCCGACGAGCTGCCCGAGCCCGAGCTGGACCCCGAACCGGCGCTCGAGGCGAGCGTGGACAGAAGCGTCGTGAGCATGTCGGAGCCGGCGCTGCTCGTGCCGGAGCCGCCGAGCAGCACGTCGAGCGGGCTGCCGGTACCGGTCGAGGCCGCCTGGCCGACGGTGGACACGCTCGCAAAGCTCCGCACGCAGTCGGCGTAGGCGTCGTCCATGCCGATCTTTTCGTAGGTGTTAAGCGCCGTGTTGACGCCCGAGACGCGGCCGGCCGGGAAATAGATCGACACGCCGTTGGCGTGCGTGATGTTCTGCGACGAGCGGTTGTACTTGACCGCGCCGCGCAGCGCGTCCACGAGCGCCGAGGCCTCGTCGGTGCCGAGGTTTTGCGCAAAGTGGATCAGGTCGATCTGGTTGATGCTGACGCTGGTCGAGAAATCGCGCGCCTGGCCGCGGGCGCCCGATACGGTCGAGTAACCGTTCTCGTCGATGAGCTGCGTGGTCGAGTTCGAAAACGCGCCAAGCGCGTCCGGCAGCGTGCCGGACAGCTCGGACAGGTCGATGAGAGACAGCGTGGCCGTACTGTCCGCGGAAGCCTTCTGGGACGCTGCGACAAAGTCGTCCGCGACGATCTTGCCCAGGTCCACCGTGGACATGGCTGGATCGGCGGAGAGCTTGGTTAAAAAGTTCGTGTAGTACCAGCCGGTGCCGGGCTCGACCGCTTCGCTGGCGAGCAAGTAGTCGGCGTACCGCTCGGCGACGACGGCGGTTTCGAGCGTGGCCATGAGGCACGCGTCGAAGCCGATGCAGTCGAACTTCGTGCCGCCGCTACTAAGCGCCTGGTCGATCTCGTCGAGCGTCATCGAGCCGTTCGGGTACAGCTCGTCATAGCCGTAACCCGTGATAGAGCCGCCGCCGTGGTCCCAAAGGATCAGGATGTTGCGGTCGGCGGGAAAGTTCTTGGCGCAGAACTGGATAAACGTGCCGAGCGTGTCGGGCTCGACCATGCTGCGCTTGCCGACGTTGGACACGAGCGTTTCGAGCCCGCCGGACGTGACGCGGTAGATCATGTTCTTGCCCGACGGGATCGTGTTGTTGCGCCACTGCGACGTGCCGCCGGTCTCGACGATGAGGTTGACGCGCTCGTCGTCGAGCGTGGCCTTGAGCATCTCGTTGAGGTCCGCGGTCGCCATGCCGGCTTTGGACTCGAGGTCGGTCGCGCAGATATAGACCATTACGGTGACGGTGTCGCTGCCGTCGCCGGCGAGCTGCGTGTACTTTTCGCGCGCGCCGGGGGCGACGGTGCGGTCCGGCTCGTGCGCGCGGAACATCGACGTGTCAAGCTCCTGTTCGGCCGATGCCGCCTCGTCAAGTTCGGTGTCGTTGGATTCGTCGTCCGTGCCGCCGAGCAGCGAATCGAGCGACGAGGCGCCGCTCTGCTCCGAACTGCCGGTCAGCCCGCCGAGCAGGTCGCCGCTCAAGTTCCCGAGCTGCAGTCCCGAGCAGCCGCCGCGGAACAGCACCGAGAGCACGATGATGATGATGATCAGCGTGCCGACGCGGCCCAGGCAGCCGCCGCGCGTGGAGCCGAAAAGGCCCCTGCCGAAATTGCCGCCCGTCGACGAGCCGGACGAACCGCCGCCGAAAAATCCGCCGCCGGAGGAGCCGCCGCCGACGCCCGAAAACCCGCCGGAGCCGCGCCGCGCGGCGTTGCCGCCGCCGCTTGTGCCGACGCGCTTGGCCCGTCCTGTGGGTCTGCTGCCCTGTGCCATGGTTCAATTCTCCTTTATTTCTCAAGATTTTTTTAAAATCGAATGTCTGTTTCCGGTCAAAGGAAGCGTTCGCGCCGCCGGAACGATGGCGGACCTCCGCGCAACGTGGCGAAGGCCCGCGCAGCAAATGGGGCGCCGGTGGGCGGAGCAATGCCGCGCTCCGCCGGCCGATGGAAACTTAAGCATATTATAGCAACTCGGGTTTTTAAATGCAACGGCGCGGCGGCCGTGGTACAATGGGGAAAACGCCGCCGTTCCGGCCGGTTTTTATGGAACGCGCGGGGAAGGGACAGAACGCGCATGGAAAGGGCGCCCATACTGGTCAGCGCCTGCCTGCTCGGGCTGCGCTGCCGCTACGACGGCGGCGAAAAGGCGGACGCGTGCGTACTTGCGCTTGGCAAGCGCCGCGCCCTCGCGCCCGTGTGTCCGGAGCAGCTCGGCGGCCTGCCGACGCCGCGCCCGCCGTCGGAGCGGACAGGCGAACGGGTCGTGACAAAGGACGGCGCGGACGTGACGGCCGCGTTTTGCCGCGGCGCAGAGGAGTCGCTGCGGCTGGCCCGCGCGCTCGGCTGCCGCGAGGCGGTGCTCAAGGCGCGTAGTCCTTCGTGCGGCTGCGGCACGATCTACGACGGCACGTTCACGGGCCGATGCGTGATTGGCGACGGCGTGACGGCCGCGCTTTTAAAGGCGAACGGCGTCCGCGTGCTGACCGAGGAGGACGACCTGTCCGCGTTCGAGGGGTAGGCAGGGCCGCGGCGGCGGATACACCGCATGTAAGAGACTTGCTAAAAAAAGCGCGCATAAATTCAGGGCCGCGGCGTTTGCCGCGGCCTCAGAGTGTCAAAAAATTGGCTCGCGCCACTTTTTTGAGGTTTGCAGGAACGGCCTGTGCCTATGACACGGTCGTCCGTTCCTGAGGAGAAAGCCTTACGCCGTAAGGCTTTCCGCCGCCGCCGCACATGTCGCCGGCGACGGTTGAAAGCCTCCGGGGGCTGTGACCCCCAAACCCCCAAGCGGTTTTTTGACAGCCTGGGGCCGCGGCGATAACGCCGCGGCCCTTGCCATTCCATTTTTTCCGTCCCACCCCTATTCGATCACAACGCGCACGGACGGCGCGGGCGCGAATTTGCCCGTTTCGTCGGCCGTTGCGCCGGTGAAGCGCACGCTGCCGCAGTATGCGCGCAGAAGCCTTACCATGTCGGGGTCCGGGCAGTTCTCGACCGTACAACAGCCCGGCGCGGACACGACGGCGATTTCGGGGCGCAGCGCGTGCAGCAGCCGCTCCGTCACGGCGCCCGCGCAGCCGTGGTGCGGCACCTTCAGCAGGTGGCAGGGGCCGGCCGCGTCGTCCTCCCAATAGTCGGCGTAGGCGTCTGCGGGCAAAAACACGCGCCTGCCGCGGTAGGTCAGCACGAGCCGCAAACTCGTGAGGTTCATGTACGCGCGCAGAAGCGTCAGTTCGCAGCAGTCCGGCGCGCCATGGATCAACCCCTCGATGGCGGCGCGGTAGCGATGGTAGAGGTAGGGGTCGCAGCAGCCGAGGTCGCAGTTAAGCGCCGGCGTCAGCGCGACGCCGGCCCGCGGCGCGGCGCATCCCTCCATCGCGCAGCCCATAAGCTCAAGCGGCGCGAGCGCGGAAAGGTACATGTCCACGCCCGCCGCGATGCCGGACGGAACGGCGCATTCCGCCGCGCGCGGCAGGATCGAAGCGCCGAAGAAGCGCGGCGCGGGCAGGTAGTTCGTCCAGAGCCTGCGCACGCGCACGGTCGCGAGCAGCGCGTCGAGGCCGCCGACGTGGTCGCGGTGCAGGTGCGTCAGTACGAGCAGGTCGATCGTGCGGACGCCCTCGCTTTGTAAAAACTCCGCCGCCGGAATGCGGCCGTCGGCCCCGGCGCGCTCGCCGGGCGAAGCGTCGCCCGCGTCGACGAGCAGCGTAAACGGACGCGGGCCGCCCGTTTCCCGGACCAGCACGGCGTCGCCGTAGCCGACGTTGATGCAGTCGATCGTCAGCATGGCATCTCCCCCGAAAACGTTTCGCGCAGTACGAGCCGCGGCGCGAGCACGATTCCGCAGCGCCCGGCGCGGGAAGGCTCCGTCAGGCGGCGCAGCAGCAGGGAGAACGCGCGGTCGGGCAGCGGAGCGCCCGCCGCCGTCACGCTCGAAAGGCGCAGCTTGGGCAGCCGCGAGAACAGCAGGTCGTCGAAACCGACCACGGCGACGTCCTTCCCCGCGGTAAGCCCCGCCTCCGATATGGCCTGTACCGCGCCGCAGGCGATGTAGTCGTTCTGCGCGACGATGGCGGTCGGCGGCTCGGGGAGCGTAAGCAGCGCGCGCGCGGCCGCATAGCTTTCGGCAAGGCGCTCCGAGGGCAGCGGCCGCAGGATAAACTGCGAGCGCTCGCTTTCGGGCTGCCGCCTGACGGCCTTCTGACAGCCGTTGAGCCGGTCGGCGGCGGCGTAGCCCTGCGCATGCGGGCAGGCGAGGAACGCGATGCGGCGGCGGCCGCAGAGAACGAGCCGCGACAAAACGAGATAGGCCGCGTGGTAATCGTCGAGCACGACGTAGTCGAGGCAGGGCGATTCCGTGCGGCTGCCGAGCAGCACGGCGGGCACGGGCAGGTTTTCGTACAGTCCGTGCAGTGCGCCGGTCGCGGGCATCGCGATAAGGCCCTTTGCGCCGCGCATAACCAGGCTTTCAATGCAGCCCGCTTCGCCGCGCGCGCTTTCTGCGGCGTTCTCGATGCAGACGTCGTAGCCCCGCGCTTCGGCAAGGCGCCGGACGCGCAGCGCCCGCTCGCCGTACATCGGGTTTTCGACGCCGGGTATGATCACGCCGAGGACCGGACGCCCCATCGGATGCCTCCTTAAAAAGAAAAAAGCGCGGGGGCCGCCGGCAAAACGCGTGCTGCCGGGCGGTCCCGTGTACCAAGCATTGTATCAGATACTTTGGGCAAATGGAAGCGATTTTAAAGGCTCAGCCGATCACAAACTGCGAGCGGTACAGCTCCGCGTACATGCCGCCGGACAAGAGGAGCTCCTGGTGCGTGCCCTGCTCGACGATTTGCCCGCGGTCGAGCACGAGGATGCGGTCGGCGCGCTCGATCGTGCTGAGCCTATGCGCGATGACAAAGCACGTCTTGCCGCGCATGAGCCGTTGCATCGCCTCGTTGATCTCGAGCTCGGTGCTCGTGTCGACGTTGCTCGTGGCCTCGTCGAGTATCAGCATGCCCGCGTCGAGCAGCATCGCGCGCGCGATCGTGAGCAGCTGCTTCTGGCCCTTGCTGATGCCCGCGCCGTCGTCCGAGAGCACGGTGTCGTAGCCGTCCGGCAGCGACTCGATGAAGCGGTCGATCCGGGCGGCTTTGCAGGCTTCGGCGACGCGCTCGAACGTGGCGCTGCGACTGCCGTAGGCGACGTTCTCGTAGATCGTGCCGGAGAAGAGCCAGGTGTCCTGCAGAACCATCGCGTACGCGAGGCGCAGGTCGCGGCGGACGAGGTCGCGCACGTCGCGGCCGTCGACGCGCACCGTGCCGCCGCTTGCGTCGTAGAAGCGCATCAAAAGGTTGACCAGCGTGGTCTTGCCCGCGCCCGTCGGGCCGACGATTGCGGTCACGGAGCCGGGCGGCACGTCGACCGAGAGGTTTTCCAGCACGTTCCGCTCCGGCACGTAGGCAAACGACACGTCGTCGAGCTCGACATGCCCGTCGACGCGGTCAAGCGGCAGGGCGGCGGGCGCGTCCGGCTCCTCCGGGGCTTCGTCCATCAGCGCGAACACGCGCTCGGCGGCGGCGCCCGCGGCCTGCAGCTCGGAGAGGATGTCCGCGGCCTCGCGGATGGGTCCGGAGAACTTGCGCGAGTAGAGCACGAACGACGACACGTTGCCGAGCGTCATGCCGCCCGCAAGGTAGAGCAGCGCGCCGAACACGCTGACGGCGGACAGCGATACGTTGTTGATGAAGTTGACCGAGGGGCCCATGATGCAGGATGCGTAGTCCGCGCGGAAATACGCGTCGACCGCCGCCTGGTTCCGCCCGTCATACCGGTTAAGCGCGGCGTCCTCGCGACCGTAGGCGCGCACCGTGCGCGCGCCGGACACGCTCTCCTCGACGAGGCTGTTGAGCAGGCCGAAGCGCTCGCTGCGCGCGCGGTAGAGCGACTGGAGCCTTTTCATGCGGCGGTCCGAGAACACGATCGATATCGGCACGGCGGCCGCGAACACGAGCGACAGCTTCGGGGAGAGGAACAGCAGCATGCCGAGCGAGCCAATAACCGTGATCGCGCTCGTGGCGACCTGCAGAAGGTCCGTCGAGAGCGACGCGTTGACCGTGTCCACGTCGTAGCCGACGCGGCTGATGAGGTCGCCCGCCGGGTGCGTGTCGAAATACGACACGGGGAGCGACAGCAGTCTATCGAACATGTCGCGCCTTAGCGCGTTCGAGACGTCCTGGCTTAAGCGGATCAGCCCCAGGGAGAGAAAGTACGTCAGAAGCGACGAGACGGTGTAGCAAATCAGCATCAGGGCGCAGTTGACCAGCACGGTCCGGTAGTCGACCAAACCCGCGCGCGTGCCGATGCCGTCGATGGCCCTGCCCGAGAGCAGCGGGATGGCGAGCGACAGGAGGTTGCTCGCCAGCATCGCGATAAAGAGCAGCGCGACGCGATTTTTGTGGCGCGCAAAATAGGGCCCGAGCCGCAGCACGGCGCGCATTGTTTTTTTGTCGAACTTCTGCCGGCTCATTCGTCCGCACTCCCCATTTGCACGTCGGCGATGCGCCGGTAGGCGGGGCAGCTTTTCATGAGCTCCTCGTGCGTGCCGAGGCCGGTCTGCCTGCCGTCGTCGAGCACGAGGATGCGGTCCGCGCCCTTGATCGCGCTGATGCGCTCGGAGATCACGATCGTCGTCGTGCCGGCGTATACGCGCCCAAGCGCGGTGCGCAAAAGCGCGTCCGTGCGGTAGTCGAGCGCGCTCTGGGCGTCGTCGAGGATCAGGATCTTGGGGGCGGCGGCGAGCGCGCGCGCAATCAGGATGCGCTGCCGCTGGCCGCCGGAGAGCGTCTGGCCGCGGATGCCGAGATGCGTACCGTACCCCTCGGGAAGCTCGGCGATGAACGCGGCCGCCTGCGCGCATTCCGCCGCGGCCTCGACCCGCGCCATCGGCAGGTCGCGCAGAAACGAGATGTTCTCGTACACGGTGTCGGAAAGCAGCACGTCGTTTTGAAACACCGCTCCGAACAAGCCGCGCAGCCGCTCCTCCGGAATTGAGCCGACCGCGTCCCCCGCGATGCGGATCGTGCCGCCCGTCGCGTCGTAGAGGCGCATCAATAGCGCCACGAGCGTGGTCTTGCCCGCGCCCGTGGGGCCCAGGATGCCGAGCGTCTCGCCCTTGCCCAGCGTGAAGCTGACGTTTTCGAGGTTGTTGCGCCTGCCGTTGTAGGAGAATGTCACGTTCTCAAACGAGAGGTACGCGTCCGTATCGACGTGGTCGGGCGCGGCGGTCCTTCGCGCTTCGTCCGCCAAAAACACCTCCT
>CAZKGE010000043.1:0-5229 GCA_964552065.1 uncultured Oscillospiraceae bacterium
GGGGTTTTTTCTTGCTTTTCTTTCTAGAAAGAAAAGCAACAAAAGAAAGTCGGGAAAGGCGTCCTGCTTAGCTTTCTTTTGGTTTCCTTTTCTTTCGCGAAAGAAAAGGAAAGAGCCCTAAAGGAAAAAGCCAAATAGAGAAACTCCCCCGGCCGTCCGGCTGGGGGAGTGTTCCGGTCAATTAGTTGGCGCTCTTTTCGTCGATGCGCTCGCGCACCTTGGCGGCTTTGCCGGCGCGGTCACGCAGGAAGTACAGCTTCGCGCGGCGCACCTGGCCGTGGCGTATGATCTCAATCCGGCCGATGCGCGGGCTGTTGTACGGGAACGTCCGCTCGACGCCGACGCCGTAGGAGATACGGCGGACGGTGAACGACTTGCGCACGCCGCCGCCCTGCATCTTGATGACGACGCCCTCAAAGTTCTGCAGCCGCTCGCGGCTGCCCTCGATGACCTTGACGAACACGCGGACGCTGTCGCCGATCTCGAGCGCCGGCAGGTCCGTGCGGATCTGCTCTTTTTCCAGTTCCTGAATGATTTTTGACATTGAAATTGTCCTCCTTTTTGTAAAGACGTTCATATCCGGCTTAGTCGAACAGAGGACCGTCCTTTGTCACAAGCGCGATTATAACACAATAAAGCAACCGAATGCAAGGCAAACTTTCCCCGTTTTGGGGGAATATCCGCCCCGGGACCGGCCGTTTTCGACGCGGCTTAGGTCCCGCGCCGCCCGTCCCCGCCCGTGTCGGACTCCTCGGCCGGCAAAAGGTCGGGCCGTGCCTCCCGCGTTTTTTCAAGCGCGCGCTCACGCCGCCATTTCCGGATGTTCGCGTGATGGCCCGAGAGCAGGATTTCGGGCACCTGCATGCCGCGAAAGTCCGCGGGCCGCGTGTACTGCGGGTACTCGAGCAGGTCCGCCGAAAACGACTCGTCCTCGGCGCTCTCGTCCGAGCCTAAAACGCCCGGGATGAAGCGCGACACCGCGTCGAGCAGCACCATGGCGGGCAGCTCGCCGCCGGTGAGCACATAGTCGCCGATCGAGAGCTCCTCGTCGACAAGCGCCGTCACGCGCTCGTCCACGCCCTCGTAATGGCCGCACAACAGCAGCAAGCGCGGCAGCTGCGCCAGTTCCCTTGCGCGCGCGCCCGTCAGCGTCTTCCCGCGCGGCGTAAGCAGGATGCGGTGCGCGCGCTCGCCGGAGAGCACGTGTTCGACACAGTCGAATATCGGCTGCGCCATCATGACCATGCCCGCGCCGCCGCCGAACGGATAGTCGTCGGTCTTTTTGTGCTTGTTGTCGGCGTAGTCGCGGATGTTGTGCGTTCGCACGTCGATCAGCCCCGCCGCGCGCGCGCGGCCGAGCATGCTCGCGCCGAGCACGCCGGGGAACATCTCCGGAAACAGCGTGAGGATGTCAATCCGCATAGACGGCGACCTCTATAAGCGCGTCCGCGTCGAACACGATGCGCTTGTTGGCCACGTCCACCGCGGCGAGCACGCGCTTGAGCGCGGGAACGAGGAGCCTGCCGCCGTCGATCTCGTAGACGTCGTTGGCCGGTAGCGAGAGCACGTCCGTGACGCGCCCGAGCCTCCTCCCCGCCGTGTCCAGCGCCTCGCAGCCGACGAGGTCGGCGACAAAATACGAGCCGGGTTGAAGCTCGACCGCGTGCGCGCGGTCGACGCACAGGTACGCGCCGCGCAGCTTCTCGGCCCCGTCGCACGTATCGACACCCGCAAGCTGGAGCGACACGCCGTCGTTTAATAGCCGGACCTGCGAGATGGGCACGGCGCGGTAGCGGCCGTCCTGCTCGATGAACGCTTCGGCCAAAGCCAAAAACCGGCGCGGGTCGTCCGTCGTCGGGGCGACCTTGACCGCGCCGCGCACGCCGTGCGCGCGCACGACGACGCCGATGCGGAGATATTCGCTATTCAACGATCTCCACCATGTATTTTTTGTCCTCGCGCACGGAGGCGGCCTTGACCACGGTACGGATGGCCTTGGCGATGCGTCCCTGACGGCCGATCACCTTGCCCATGTCGCCCTCGGCCACGCGCAGCTCGATGACCGTGCAGTCGCCGTCCTCTTTGGTGGACACCTGCACCGCATCGGGATGATCGACAAGGCTCTCGGCGATAAATTTGACGAGCTCTTCCATAATTCTTAGCTGATCGCGCCGCTCTTTTTGAGCAGGGCGCGGACCGTATCCGAAGGCTGGGCGCCGTTCTTGACCCACTCCGCCGCGCGCTCGTTGTTGACCTTGAGCTCGATGGGTTCGGTCAACGGGTTATAGTAGCCGAGCTCCTCGACGAAGTCGCCGTCGCGCGGCGCGCGCGAGTCCGCCACGACGATGCGGTAATACGGGGCCTTCTTCGCGCCCATCCTGCGCAGTCTGATCTTGAGCATACGTGTTTGTTCCTCCAACTTTCCTGTTTCTTCTGTATTTCGAAAACGGAAACTCCGTTGTTCGCTAAAATCCGAACGGGAACCCGCGCCTGCCGGGCTTCATTTTCCCACCCGACATCTGTTTCATCAGCTTCCTCGTCGAGTCGAACTGGTTCATCAGCCGGTTGACCTCCTGGATGCTCGTGCCGGAGCCGCGCGCGATGCGCTTGCGGCGGCTGGCGTTGAGCACGTCGGGATTTACGCGCTCCTGCTTCGTCATGGACTTGATGATCGCCGCCGTGCGCGCCATCGCCTTCTCGTCGACCTGCATGTTCGCCGCCTGGCCCTTCATGCCCGGCAGCATCGAGAGGATCTCCTCCATCGAGCCCATGTTCTTGACCTGCTCCATCTGGTCGAGAAAATCGTCGAGCGTGAACGAATCGTTGCGGAGCTTTTGCGAAAGCTCGACCGCCTTCTTCTGGTCGAACGCCGCCTGCGCCTTGTCGATCAGCGTCAGCACGTCGCCCATGCCGAGGATGCGCGAGGCCATGCGGTCCGGATAGAACGGCTCGATGTCGGTCAGCTTCTCGCCCACGCCGGAGAACTTGACCGGCAGGCCCGTCACCGCGCGCACGGACAGGGCGGCGCCGCCGCGCGTGTCGCCGTCGAGCTTGGTTAAAATCACGCCGGTCAGCTTCGCCTTCTCGTGGAAGGTCTTGGCCGTGTTGACCGCGTCCTGGCCGGTCATGGCATCGAGCACGAGCAGCGTCTCGACCGGCCGCACCGCGCTTTCGATACGCACAAGCTCAGCCATCATCTCGTCGTCGATGTGCAGGCGGCCGGCGGTGTCGACGATCACGACGTCCAAAAAGTTCTTCTTCGCGTGCGCGACGGCAAGCTTCGCGGTCTCGACGGGGTCCGCCGTCCCGCGCTCGAACACCGGCACGCCGACCTTTTCACCGACGATCACAAGCTGCTGCACGGCCGCCGGGCGGTAGATGTCGCACGCAGCCAGCAGCGGGGATTTGTTGTATTGTTTTTTTAGCAGCGCCGCGAGCTTGGCGCACATGGTCGTCTTGCCCGCGCCCTGCAAGCCCGCCATCAAAATGACCGCGGGCGTTTCGCTGCCGAACTCGAGACGGGCGTTCGTCGAACCCATCAGCCGCGCCATTTCCTCGCTGACGATCTTGATGACCTGCTGGCCGGGCGTGAGGCTCTCGAGCACGCCGGCGCCGACCGCGCGGTCGGTCACCGTTTTGATAAAATCCTTGACGACGAGATAGTTCACGTCCGCCTCGAGCAGGCAGAGCCGGATCTCGCGCATCGCCTCGCGCACGTCCGCCTCGGACAGCTTGCCGCGGCCGGTCAGCCTGGAAAATACCTGCTGTATCTTTTGGCTGATTCCCTCAAACGCCATCTTCGTCCTCCCAGCACGCCGCCACGGCGGCAATTCGGGCAAGCAGTTCCGTCCGTTCCGTCTCGGGAAGGCGCAGCCGCTCGGCCGTGGCGGTCAATTCCCGCAGCGCCGGCCGCATCGCGTCGTGTCTTCGTACGAGACCGAGCGAATCCTCGAACGCGTAAAGCTGCTTTTCGCCGTGCGCGATCGCGTCGCGCACCGCCTGCCGCGAAACGCCCTCGCGCTCCGCAATCTCGGAGAGCGAGCAGTCCTCGAACGCGTACTGCCGCAGCAGCTCGCGCTGCCGCGCGGTCAAAAGCTTCCCGTATGCGTCGAGCAGCCTGCCGAGTTCCACCAGACGGTCCATGCGCCGCGCTCCCCGCAATCAAAAACTCCCGCCTGTAAAGTAGTTTTCCTTTACAGACAGGAGTATTATACCCGATACGCGGCGGTTGTCAAGCGTTTTATTCGGTCCGGCCCATCAGGATCGCCTCGGCAAAGCGGTCCGCGTCGAACGGCTGCAGGTCGTCGATCCCCTCGCCCACACCGATGAAGCGCACGGGCAAATGGAGCTTATCGCAGATCGCCACGACGACGCCGCCCTTGGCACTGCCGTCGATCTTGGTCAGGATCACGCCGGTCAGCTCGCAGGACTCCGAGAACGCCTGCGCCTGCGCGACGGCGTTCTGGCCGGTCGTCGCGTCGAGCACGAGCAGCGTCTCGCAAGGCACGTCCGGCAGCTCGCGCGCGATCACGCGGCGGATCTTCGCCAGCTCCTGCATCAGGTTCTGCTTGGTGTGCAGCCGCCCCGCCGTGTCGACGATTAGCAGGTCGCATTTCTTGGCCTTGTACGACGCGGCCGCGTCGAACACGACGGCCGCCGGGTCCGCGCCCTCGCCGTGCCGCACGAGCGGTACGGACGCGCGCTGCGCCCAGGCCATAAGCTGCTCCGCCGCCGCCGCGCGGAACGTGTCCGCCGCGGCAAGCATGGGCTTGCGCCCCCCCTCGCGGTACTGGTGCCCGATCTTGCCGATCGACGTGGTCTTGCCCACGCCGTTGACGCCGACGATGAGCAGCACCGCGGGGCCAATGTCCGCAGCGAACGCGCCCATCGGCCGCACGGCGTCCGCAATCAGCGCTCCCAGCGCGGCCCTTGCCTCCGCACGCATCACGGTGCGGTCCTGCCGAAGCCGCGCTCTTAACGCCGCGGTCAGCTTCTCCGTCGTTTCGACGCCCATATCCGCGAGGATCATCGCCTCCTCGAGCTCGTCAAAAAACGCGTCGTCCACGCACTCGCCGACGTGGAACACGCGCGAAATCAGGTTCTCGCGCGTTTTGCCGAGGCCGCGCGCGAGCTTCTCAAAAAAACCGATGTTCTCCTCCATCAGGACACCTCCTCAAAGCGGGCGGACACGATCTTGCTGATGCCCTTCTCCTCCATGGAGCCGCCGTA
>CAZKGE010000043.1:5239-12509 GCA_964552065.1 uncultured Oscillospiraceae bacterium
TGTCGCAGACTTCCATGCTGCCCTTGCGGTGCGTGATGAGGATGAACTGCGTGCCGTCCGAATAGGACTTGATAAAGTCCGCAAACCGCGATACGTTCGCCTCGTCGAGCGAGGACTCGATCTCGTCGAGCAGACAGAACGCCGGGGGCTTGAGCCGCAGCATCGCAAACAAAAGCGCGATTGCGGTCAGCGCGCGCTCGCCGCCCGAGAGGAGCGAAAGCAGCGAGAGTTTCTTGCCCGGCGGCTGCGCGATGATGTCGATCTCGCAGTTTAAGGCGTCGCGTTCGTCGGCCAACCGCAGCTCCGCGTACCCGCCGCCGAACAGCTCGCAGAACACCTCGGTGAAGTTCCTCTGGATGAGCGCGAACTGCTTTTTAAACTCCGCCTCCATGGTCTTTGTCAGCTCGACGATCAGCGACTCGAGGTCCGCTTTGGCCATCGTCAGGTCGTCGTGCTGCGCGGACAGCGACGCGTGCCGCTCGCCCACCGCCTTGTAGTCCTCGATCGCGGCGACGTTGATCTCGCCGAGCGCGCGGATCTCGGTCTTAAGCTCCGCGATGCGCGCGTTCGTATTGCCGATGGCGATCGCGCGGCGGAACGGCAGCGCGTTTTCGTACGTCAGCGAATATTCTTCCCAGATATGGTTCTGCATCGCTGAAAGTTCCATCTCGAGCCGGCTCTTGTTCATCTCCTGCTTATGCAGCCGCTCGGTGAGCTCGCGCGATTCGGTAAGCAGCCCCTCGCGCTGCGCGCGCAGCGCCGAGAGCGCGTCGGCAAGCTGCGCCCGCTCGTCCTCGAGCGATTGCTGCGCCTTCTTCCGCTCCGCCGCAACCCCCTGTTCCGACGCGACCGAGGCCTGCATCTGCTCCAAGCGCCCGTTGGCCGCGTCGATCTGTTCTTTCAGCGCAAGAAGCTGTGCGTCGAGCGCGGTAACACGCTTTTTGCCCTCGTCCAACTCGCGCAGCAGCCGCTTTTTCTCACCCTCCGCGGCGTCGCGCTCCTTGGCGAGCGCCATGCGGCGCACGCGCAGCTCCGTGATGGCTGCGTTCCGTTCCTCGCGTTCGGCGCGTAAAGCGGAAAGCGCCTGCTGCGCCCTGGTCACGTCCTCGCGCGTGCATGCGTTGCCCTGCTCGATGTCCGTCTGCAGCGTGGCCGCGCGCTCGCGCTCCGCCGCCAGCTCGGCGAGGTTTTCGAGGATACCGTCGCGCTCCTCGGTCAGCTTCTCGAGCGCCGCGCGGTTCTCCGAGATGTCGCGCAGAATGATCTCGGTCCGCTCGTTCTGCTTGGCGAGGTCGATCTCGCGCCCGTGCAGCTCGTCTCGGATGCCGTCGATCTCGGCCCCGAGCAGCAAAAGCTCGTTCTTGCCCCGTTCGACGTCGGCAAGCAGCGCGGTCTTCTTCTGCTCCGTATTGCGGATCGCCTCCATCAGCTCCGACATCTCGCGCTCGCGCCCGAGCAGCGAGAACGACCGCTTCTTCTGGCTGCCGCCGCTCATCGAGCCGCCCGTGCTGATGATGTCGCCGTCGAGCGTGGCGATATGGAACGCGCTCCCGGAGCGCTTCTTGAGCCGAACGCCGCTGTCGAGGTCCTTTACAATCGCCGTGCGGCCGAGCAAAAAGCCGACCGCGGGCGCAATCTTCTTATCAAACGTAATCAGCTCGCTCGCAAGGCCGATACAGCCTTCACCAGTCAGCAGCGCGCGCTCCTGCGGCGTGGGCGTCTGAACGCGCAGAAGAGAGAGCGGCAGAAGCGTCGCGCGGCCGTATTCCTTTTTGCGCAGGTATTCGATGACGTACTGCGCGTCCTCGGGCGTCTCCGTCACGATATTCTGCAGCGACGAGCCGAGCGACATCGAGATGGCCGTCTCGTACTCCTTCGGCACGCGGACAAGCTCCGCGACCACGCCGACCATCGCGCGCGAGAGCGTCGCGTCGCTTGCCGCGTCGCGCATCAAAAACTTGACGCTGTCGTAATAACCCTCGCGCTGCCGCGCCATGTCCGAGAGCACGGAGAAGCGCGACTGCTGGCTGCTCGCCGCCTGCTCAAGCGCACGCACGCGCTGCTGCAGGTCGCGATAACCCCGCTCGCTTTCGGCCTGCCGCGACTGCGCGTTGGTCAGCCGCGTTGCGGCGCCGTCCCGCTGCGCTTCCGCGCCCGATTGCGCCTCCTTTGCCGCGCGCAGCTCCTCGTCGAGCCGCGCTCCCTTTGCCTGGCAATCCTCCGTCTCCCGGGAAATATCCTCTACGCGCGCGTTGAGCGCCGTGGTCATCGCGCCGGAATGCGTCACGCGGTTCCGCGCGTCCGACAGCCGGTTCATCGCCTCGATGATCGACGCCTTCATCGCCTCGAGCGCCGCTTCGCTTTTTTCAATCGTTTCGTCCGCCGCAGAAAGCGCAGCGGTCTTCTCCGTAATCTCCGCGTCCAGCCGCTCGAGCGCGACCGCGCCCGCCTCGTCGCCCTGCATGCGCTCCACCGCGTTGGACAGCTCTGCGGCCGTTTGCAGCAGCTTTTCGCGCTCGGCGTTCAGCCGCGCGCGCTCCGAAACGGCGTTGTCGTGCCGCTCGATCAGCACGTTGCACTCGCCCGTGTGCGTCTCGACGCCCGCGAGCATCGCCATCAGCGCGTTCTGCATCTCGAACAGCTCCGCGTCGAGCGTGCGCGCGCGCGATTCGGCCTCCGCGCATTCCGAGAGCAGCGCCTGCTCGCGCTCGGTACAGCGCGCGCCGTCGGCCGCAAGCTCCCGCATCGCGTCCGCAATCGCAGAAAGCCTTTCGTTCGTGCGCTCGTACTGTGCCAAAAACAGGTTGATCTCGAGGTCGCGCAGCTCGTCGCGCAGCTTCAAAAACGCGCGCGCGGCGCGGCTCTGCTCCTCGAGCGGGCCGAGCCTGGCAAACAGCTCCGCCAGGATGTCCTCGATGCGCTCGAGGTTCTTGCCGGTGCTCTCGAGCTTGCGCTCCGCCTCCTCCTTGCGCACGCGGTAGCGCATCACGCCGGCCGCCTCCTCGAGCGCGGTGCGGCGGTCGTTGGACCGGTTGGCGAGGATCTCGTCCACCTTGCCCTGGCCGATGATCGAATAGCCGTCCTTGCCGATGCCGGTGTCGTGGAACAGCTCGGCGATATCGCGCAGGCGGCACGGGTTCTTGTTGATGCAGTATTCGCTCTCGCCGGAGCGGTACACGCGCCTCGTCACGGCGACCTCGGCAAACTCGATCGGCAGCTTGTGGTCCGAGTTGTCGAGCGTCAGCGTAACCTCGCAGTAGGAGAGCGCCTTCTTCTGCTGCGTGCCGCCGAAGATGACGTCCTCCATTTTCATGCCGCGGAGCGCCTTTGCGCTCTGCTCGCCGAGCACCCAGCGCACCGCGTCCGCGATATTGCTTTTTCCGCTCCCGTTCGGGCCGATCACCGCGGTGATGCCGTCGCCAAACACCAGTTCCGTCCGGTGCGCGAACGACTTAAACCCAACGAGGTCCAGTTTAACCAGCCGCAAGCATGCCTCCCGATCCTATTTTTCGTCCTGCGCGTTCAGCTTCCCGATGGCGGCCCGCGCCGCCTCCTGCCCCGCGGCCTGCTTCGACGCGCCCGTACCTTGGCCCAGAACCTCGCCGTTCAACAGCACGCGCATCGTAAACTCCTTCTTATGCTCCGGACCGGTCTCCGAAATCAGTACGTAGTCCGGGCCGGCGTTGTGCTCCTTCTGCACGTGCTCCTGCAATCGCGTTTTATAGTCCTTGTCCGTCGTCTGCACGCACGCCTCCTCGAGCAGCCGAATCACGCGCGAGAAGATGAACTCCCGCGCCGCGTCCATGCCGCCGTCGACATAGACCGCGCCGATCAGCGCCTCGAGCGCGTCCGACACGATCGACGGCTTCTCGCGCCCGCCGGTGACCTCCTCGCCGTGGCCCAGCCTAAGCGCGTCCGGCACGCCGAGCGCGCAGGCCGCGCGGTACAGCGACTGCTCGCAGACGAGGCGCGCGCGGGACTTGGTCATGTCGCCCTCCTGCATGCGCGGATGCGCGCGGTACAGCCGCTCGCTCACGACGAGCTCGAGCACGGCGTCGCCCAAAAACTCCAGCCGCTCGTTGTGCACGCTTCCCGCGTGCCGCCCGTCGCCCTTGACGAACGACGTATGCGTCAGCGCGTCGAGCAGGAGCTCCTCGTCATGGAACGAGTACCCCAGCGCGCAAATAAGCCGCTCGATTCCGGTTTCCGTCTGCTGTGTCACGTCCGTTTTCCCGATCCGCCGATTAGAAAAAAGCCCGCACCGTTGGATGCGGGCATCGGCCTGACTGATTCAGTCCTTTTGCAGATACCCTACGATATCTGCGATCGTGTGGATCTTCGGCAGTTCCTCGTCCGGAATCTCCACGTCGAACTCCTGCTCGAGGTCCATGATGAGCTCCACAATATCCAGCGAATCGGCCTTGAGGTCGTCGATGAGTCTGCTCTCCATCTGAACGGTCGCGGGGTCGATGTCCAACTGCTTGGAGATGACCTCCCGAATCTTTTCAAAATACATAATGATATCTACTCCTCGGTTTTGTTTATACGGGTCCCATTCCGCATGTATTCTATATGAACCGGCCTGTGTTGTCAATCCTCCTGGGTGAAAGAGGCAACCGCCTCGCCCACGAGCGCGACGACGTTTCCGGCTGTCAGCTTGTGCGCCTGCAGGATCGCGGAGCAGAACGCTTTTGCGTCCGAGCTGCCGTGCGCCTTGATCACGCCGCCGGATACGCCGATGAGCGGCGCGCCGCCGTACTCCGAATAATCGAAAACTTGCCAAACTCCTCCAACCCCAACAGTCTTGCCGCGATTACCGAAGAAGCCATAAATACTGGAACTGTTGCTAAATCTATAGTGGTTTTTGGTTCCAAAATTCTCTTTGTAACCTCCGACGATGGCACTCCATAATCCAAACCACCTGTTGCACCAACAGGTTTTGATGAAGGTATTTCAGATTTACTAAACACCACCGCGCTACCCGGCACAACATACAATCCACCAACCATCGGGGTATTCATAGCAGAACTTTTTACCGTTACATCCGGCCCGACACCAGAAACGCGCATAGGCATTTCCGTAACAACACTGGTAGCACTCGGCACATTGGTCTGCCATCCTGCCATTACTTTCCCTACACTTTCAGGACTAATGCTTTCTACACCAGTTCCACCATACAATGCTCCGTATGGCCCTTCTTTTCCTTGCGCTGATTGTAACGCTGCCAACCCCGGCATGAAATCAACTGCTTCGTTCTTCCCCATCGCCGTATTCCATTGGTGTTGCTGCACGCCCATAGTCCCACCGGGTAAATACTTAGACATTTCCCCACTAACAGGAGAAAATACATCAGATCTGGTTACTGGAGCGCCCTTCAATAGTTCCACTGCGAGATCAGCCTGATATTCATAGGGGTTTGCCGATACCGGCCTTCCCGTTTCCTTTGCCATATAATGATACTGGCTAGCCGCTTCTATTGGTTCTTGGATTGCTTTAGACAATTCATTTTCATAGAAACTCTTTGCCCTGCTATCAGTAGCCGCTTGTCGCTGTTCTTCTAATGTATATCTCACGGCATCATCATATGAACCAAATGGCTTGTTTGGTTGATTCATAAGTTCTTTTGCGCGCGTTTGTGTTGCTGTATCCCCTAATTCAGTAGAAGCATAATAACCGGGTCGCGTTTCCGTAGCCCTATACATCGTTGGGGGTAATGCTGGGTGCACATTAGTATCATAATCATATTCTTGCGATGGTGTTGGAGTAGGCGCTGTTTGTGCTGCCGCAATTCGCTCTACACCCGGATCTACAACCCCGCCCGTCTTGCCAACCATCTCGGAAATCTGTGCTGCTGTATCTTGGGATGCAACATATTGAGGAGTATCAACAGTGCGCGCGTTCGCTGCCGCAGCAACATTACCTCCTTCATATGTTACTTGCCCGGTATATGCAGATTGATAACCTATAATATTTCCACCGGCGTCACGCACAGCATAAGAAGCATACGATCCCACTTTTCACCTCTTCTTATTATTATAATGAAGTTTCGGGCCAGACACGGCTTGCACAAGATAAGCGCCAGCACGCGCGGTTTCACCGGGTATGATTACATTATTATATATAGGAACATTCATATGCGGTTCTACTATTCTTGGAGACACAACAGGAGGTAACATTATACAACACCTTTATATAAGAGTTGTATTAATACTTTATAAATCTTTCTATTAAAAATGGTTGGTATTAATATTAACTATATGGCTTCACTAACACCTGTGACGGAGAAGTATATCCCGTTTTATTCGCCCATACATAATAAAAATGATCTGATGTTAATCCGGTCACTATAGCAAGTCCACGAGAATTACTTACATCGGTATATATAGTTGATGTGGTCGTATCCTGCGCTGAATAAACCGCATCGGAAACCGGGTTCCCATATAAACTATCGCGCACAATACCAACAATTTGTGTATTTGTATAATACGAAAATGGAATCATGGGTATTGTTAAATTAATCGGACCGCTTGCTAACGGAGTAAATGTATTAACATCATCTGCATAAGTACTCTTATTAGTGACAACTACAATGGGGAGACCATAAGTTAACGACGCGCTGTTTATAGTAAACGAACCATCTACCGCCGATGTTGCAGAATATATAACTCCGGATTGTGTGGCATTCACGAATGCACCCGAAATTACAGAGGATGTATAAGCATCGACAACATATCCGGTTAATACTACATTGGTTGAAGCGGAGTCGTAGGTAATTTCTACGTAACCGTATGCTCCGTTGCCTCCGTTGCCTCCTGTTATACTAGTAGCGGAAGAATTTATTATACCACCAGCTCCACCACCTCCACCCCCCGCTCCATATCCCAATCCAGCGGGTGAACCATATGATGTATAAAGCGGATCACCAGTGCCGCCATATCCAGACAATCCATTTGCTCCATATGCAGCAATTTGATAACTTCCATACCCATTTGAACCTGTACTTCCATGACTTGGTGTAACAGCAAGATATCCAAAATCATCAATCCAAAATATTGTAGATGCGATCCCACCGTTAGCTGTATAACCAAATGCTGTAGATGCACTACCGGGGTTTCCATATCTATATACTGTGGTAGATGTATCAGACATAAAAATGCCCGCAACACCAATGCCGGGCGTTCCTACAATTATATTATAAGATTGCCCCGGAGTGACGGGAATATTAGATTGTGTTATATATGTTCCAGCAGATCCACCCGCCCCATTTCCC
>CAZKGE010000044.1:0-12494 GCA_964552065.1 uncultured Oscillospiraceae bacterium
GCGCTGATCGCCGAGGTGGAGACCTTCCTCGACGAGCACAATTCGATCGACGACGCGTCGCGCGAGCTGCTGCGAAGCGATATTTCCGCGCTGAACGCGGCGCTGGCAGGCTACGATTACGCGACGATCGAACCGCTCGTGACCGCGCTCAACACGAACTACACGAACGTCAAGGCCACCGTCGAGGGACAGGGCTGATATGGCGCGCCTTGCGGCTTTGTACGAGCGCGAGCGCGCACGGTTGCTGGCGCTTGATACGCCGGACGCGCCGGACGGCGAATACGCGCGTCCGGTGTTCGGCGGAGGCTGTGTTTCGCCCGCGCTGCTTTTGATCGGTGAGGCGCCGGGCGCGGAGGAGACGCGGCTTGAAAAGCCCTTCGTCGGCAAAGCCGGCCGCCAGCTCGACGAGCTGCTTTTGCAGATGGGCGTTTCGCGCGAGGAGATCTATATCACAAACGTGGTCAAATACCGGCCCGTGGTCCGCGGCGAAAAAAGCGTGCGCAACCGCACGCCGTCGCCGCGCGAGATCGACGACGGGCTGCCGCTTTTGCTTGAAGAAATTTTGCTCACAAAGCCCGCGTGCATCGCTACGCTCGGAAATACGCCGCTGTCCGCCGTCCAAAAACTGGCGCGGCTTCCGCGCGTTTCCATCGGCAAACTGCATGGGAAACCGCTTGCCTTCGTCATCTCCGGCCTTTCCGTCACGCTGTTTCCGCTGTATCACCCCGCGAGCGGCATCTATAACCGCTCTTTGGTCGCCGTTATGCGGCAGGATGCGTCGAAACTGCGTGAAAATTTGGTGAAAGGGTTGTGAACTGTCGCTCTCTGTGTGAAACTATGCTATAATTCAGGTAACAAATTTGACGAGGAGCGCACCATGGCAAACAGAATTCTAATCGCGGACGACGATCAGATCGTACACGAGGCGCTGCGCATCTACCTGAATGCGGAGGGCTTCGAAACGATCGACGTATTCGACGGTGCCGCCGCGCTCGAAAGCATCACGCCCGAGGTTGTGCTGTGCGTGCTCGATATCATGATGCCGAAGCTGTCCGGCATCGAGGTCTGCCGCGAAATCCGCAAGACCTCGCAGCTGCCCATCCTGATGCTGACCGCCAAGGGCGAGGAGATCGACCGCATCGTCGGCCTCGAGCTCGGCGCGGACGACTATATCGTAAAGCCGTTCAGCCCGCGCGAGGTGGTCGCGCGCATCAAGGCGGTGCTGCGCCGCACAAACGAGCAGCCCAAGTCCGACTCGGCCATCGTCTCGTACAACGGGCTCACGATCGACCTTAAAAGCTATTCCGTCACGTTGCGCGGCGAGCCGGTGATCTGCACGCCCAAGGAGATCGAGATCCTGCACATGCTCGCGTCGAACCCCGGGCAGGTGTTCACGAGGGAGCAGCTGCTCTCGCGCGTGTGGGGTTATGATTTTGCGGGCGAGACGCGCACCGTCGACACGCACATCAAACGCATCCGCGCAAAACTGGATTCCACAGGCCTCGGCTGGAGCATCAAGACGATCTACGGCGTGGGGTATAAGTTCGAAACCGAATGAACCCGGTCCGAAGCGTCTTTTTCTGGCGCATATTGATCATATCGATTATCGCGCTGCTGCTGGCGAACATCGTTTCGCTCGCAGCTTACGCGTATGTGGGGCGGAATACCTACATCTCCATCGAGATGGCGAACCTTGAGCCCGAGGCCGAGGTCACCAAGCAGATCTACGAAGAGTATAAGAACGGCATGATGTCCGAGGAGGCGTTCCAGCGCCTGATCGAAAAGCAGACCATCTCGAGCGAGTCCGCGATCCTGATCTCCGACTCCATCGGCAAGACCCTGATCGTGCGCAGCATCGGCAGCACGGTCGACGTGCGCGATTTCGGCGCGTATTTCAGCGCGGAGCTGCAGCACGTGCTCTCCGGCCAGACGGTCGAAAACGATAACCTCGAGCTGCTCAACGGCGAGACCGCCGTCTCCGTGGGCATCCCGATCCACGACACCGAGGGGAACGTCACAGGCGGCATCTTCATCATCAAGCAGATTCAGCGCATCCAATCCGCGTTCCAGCAGCTCAATAACGCGCTGACGCTGACGATCATACTCGTGCTGCCAGTGTTTATGATGCTCGTGGCGATCAGCACGAACCGCGTGTCAAGGCCGCTGTCCGACATGGCAAACGCCGCCATCGCCATGTCCAAGGGGCGCTTCGACGTGCGCGCCAACGAGACCAACGTCGGCGAGGCCGGCATCCTCGCGCGGGCGCTCAACACGCTGTGCGAAAACCTGTCGCAGACCATCTATCAGCTGCAGAGCGAGAAGCGGCAGCTCAACCAGATTCTGTCCAGCTTCTCGGACGGCGTCGCCGCGCTCGACAGCATCGGCTGCCTGACGCATTATAATCCCGCGCTGATGAAGATGTTCGGCGCCGTGGACGTCAAGACGCCGATGGACCTCGTGCCGGACGAATCCGTGTGGGAGGTGTTCCGCGCCGTGTTCGAGTCGCGCAACCCGCAGACACTGCACTACGCGCTGCCGTCCGAGCGGGCGCTGTGGATCTCCGTGGTGCCTGTGGCCTCGGAGGACGGCGAATGCACCGGCGTCGTCGGCCTGTTTAAGGACGTGACGGAGCTCGAACGGCTCGAAAAAACACGGCGCGACTATGTGGCCAACGCCAGCCACGAGCTGCGCACGCCGCTCACGGCCGTCCGCGGCCTGCTGGAGCCGCTCGCCGACGGCATGGTCAAAGACCCCGAGACGGTGGACCGCTACTACAGGATCATGCTGCGCGAGGTGCTGCGCCTGTCCCGGCTCATCACGGACACGCTGGAGCTGTCGCGGCTGCAGTCCGGCAGCGAGCACATGGAGTTGGCCGCGGTCAACGTCAAGGACCTGCTCGAGGAGATCCACCAGAACTATGCCAACGAGGCCAGGCAGAAGGACATCCGCCTGGTTCTCGACGCAAACAACATCCCGTACGCCATGACGGACCGCGACCGCGTCGAGCAGCTGCTCGTGATCCTGATCGACAACGCGATGCATTACACGCCGCCGGGCGGCTCCATCACGCTGCAGGCGACGGTCGGCGAGCGCATCTTAATCTCGGTGATCGACACCGGCTGCGGCATCGCCGCCGGAGACCTGCCGCATATCTTCGAGCGCTTTTATAAGACGGACAAATCGCGCCGCGAGGGCGGCACGGGGCTGGGACTTTCCATCGCCAAGCAGATCGCCGACAAGCTCGGCGAGAGCATCTATATCGAAAGCGAGCCGGAGCGGGGGACGAGCTTCCATTTCACGCTGAAAAAATACGTCAGCAACGCCATTGCGCTGGGGCCCAGCACGGGCAACGCGCGCTACGACTCGGACGCGCCGCCGCGCCGGCCCGCCGCGCCGATGGACGATGAAAACCTGCAGGACGCGCCGTACGTCGTGCTCCCGCGGCAGCAGCAGGCCGCCAAGGGGAATAAGCCGCCCAAACCGCAGAAAAAATAGCCCTGCCGTAAATCCGTCCGCGCCCTTCTTGATCGCTCCCCCCGCGGCATATGCTGTACGGGGGAGATTGTTTTATGGAGTGGAGAAGCCGCCGGAAATTCAGGAGGCGCGCAACGGTCGGCGGCCATGCCGCGCGCACGCTCGCCATCGGCACGGTGTTCGTGGCGGTGATCGCGCTGATCTCGCTCTCGAGCCTCGGCGCGTGGCTGTCGACCAAGGTGTTCGCGCCGCTGTTTTCCACCGCCGCGCCCAGCTCCGCGGCGCAGGCCAAAACGACCCCCGGCGCAGCGGAAACGCTGCAGGAACAGAACCCGGCCGAGCGGTCTGTTACAATTCCCGCGATCAACTGCTACGCGCTGCAGATGGGCGTGTTCTCAAACTCTGAAAACGCGGAAAACCAGTCCGCGGAGCTGATGCGCCTCGGCGCGGCGGGCTATATCCGCATGGAAGGCGGCCAGTATCGCGTGCTCGCGGCCGGCTACACGAGCGAGGAGGATTTAAAATCCGTGCGCGAGCAGCTCGCGGCCGACGGCCTCGACAGCGCCTCCTACCCGATCAAAAGCGCGGCCCGCCGCCTCGCCGTGACGGGGACCGAGGACGAGGTTTCCGCCTGTCAGGCCGCCGCGGACGCGCTTGTTTCGCTGCTGTCCTCGCTTGCCGAGCTGCCAATCTCGTTCGACCGCGACAAGACGACCGTCGAAGCGGGACTTTCGCAGCTCCGCGCAATCTATGAGCTCGCCAAGCAGAACAGGGACGCGCTCGCGGCGGCGCAGGACGGCGGCGAACTCGTGGCGGAATCCCTGCTCGTCTGCTTCGACAACAGCATCTTGCTCATGTCCGATACTTTGGCCAACGAGGAGATCGACCGCGTCGCGCTGTCGGCCTCGTTGAAACGCCTGTACCTTGCGCTGGCCGACGACCTCACCGGCGCGGTCAATTCGCAGAATTCCTAGGCAAATCAAGGCCGAACGGCCCAAATCATGACCAAAACTTGTACAATTTTGACAAGGTGTCCGAACCGATTGCTTTGTTTGCGCCCGGCCAATTATAATACTCCGTGAAGGAGCGTGATCCTTATGCCAAAGATGCCGCATATTCTGATCTGCGACGACCAGCCGATCATTCATGAAACGCTCGGCGTGTACCTCGAGAACGAGGGATATACGCACGCCTCCGCCTACAACGGCGTGCAGGCGGTCCAGATGGCGGAAAGCGAGTCGCCCGACCTTATCCTTTTGGACCTGATGATGCCGCTCAAGAACGGTGTCGAGGCCTGCAAGGAGATCCGACAGACCAGCAGCGTGCCCATCATCATGCTGACCGCCAAGGGGGAGGAGATCGACAAGGTCCTCGGCCTGGAATTCGGCGCGGACGACTACATCGTCAAGCCGTTTTCCGCGCGCGAGCTGATCGCGCGCATCAAGGCCGTGCTGCGCCGCTCGACCGCCGCGCCGGAGAACGCGAGCCAGACGATCCGGCTCGACGATCTCGAGATCAGCCTGTCGAACTATGAGGTCAAGATCGCGGGCAGGCCCGTCGACTTTACGCCCAAGGAGGTCGAGATCCTGTACCTGCTTGCCTCGCACCCGGGCCGCGTGTTCGACCGTGAACAGATCCTCTCCAAAATCTGGGGCTACGACTACTTCGGCGACACGCGCGCCGTCGACACGCAGATCAAGCGCATCCGCCAGAAGATGCCCTCCGAGAACGTGAAGTGGGGGATCCGCACGGTCTACGGCGTCGGCTACAAGTTCGGCCTCGTCGAATGATCAAGCGCAGGACGATATTCCGGCGGCTGCTGTCCGTCGTCATCCTCTCGTGCGTGCTGACGGCGGCGCTTTCGGGCGTGATTTACAGCGTCACGGGCGTGCGCATGCTCGCGCGCCGCATCGCGGACGAGATGATGCCGCGCGCGGAATCGATCTCGCGGCTGGCCACGCGCTACATCAACGGCCAGATCACGTTCGACTCGTTCGTGGACTTTGCGGTGCGCGAGCAGCAGGGCGCGCGCATCTATATCTTCGACGGCCAAGGCAATACGGTCGCCTATTCGGACACGCGCGACGCGACCTCGTCGCTTGCCTATCTGCAGACGCTTCTGCCGTCCATCTTCGCGGACGGGGAGAGCGTCGTCTCCACAAAATGGCGCACGAACACGGGCATCGTGGTCGGCGTGCCGATCCTCGACAACCTCGGTCGCGTCAACGGCGCGATATTCATCACAAGGCCACGCAGCGAGGTCGGCGCCGCCATGCGTAGCCTGTTTTTCTCGCTGACCGCGAGCTGCGCGGCGACCGTGTCCGCGCTCATTCCCCTCGCTTTCTTCGCCACGCGCCGCATCGCAAAACCCGTCCGCCAGATGACCGACGTCGCCATCGCGATGGCAAACGGTGATTTTTCGGAGCGCGCGGGGGAGTTCGACACGCAGGAACTTATTCTGCTCGGCGGCGCGCTGAACCATCTCTCCGGCGCGCTGTTTACGACGATTCAGGACCTGCGCCTCGCCAAGGACCGGCTGCATACGATTCTGCAGGGCCTTGCGGAGGGCGTCGTCGCCATCGACTCGTCCGGCAGGGTAACGTATTATAACGACGCGGCGGCAAAGCTGCTCGGCTGCCCCGCGGACGGCGATGATGTGCTTGGCTGCCTTGCCGAGGCGCTGCCGGTCTACCGGAGCGCGATCGCGGGAAAGAAGGCCGCGATGCAGGTTTCGCGCGGGGAGAGCACGCTGCTCGTCACGGCGACGCCCTCCAAGGAGACGGCCGACAGCGGCGCGGGCGCGGTCGTGCTTTTGCAGGATGTTTCGGAATACGAGCGGCTCGAGCAGACGCGCCGCGACTACGTGGCCAACGTCAGTCACGAGCTGCGCACGCCGATCTCATCGATCCGCAGTCTCGCGGAGGCGCTCAACGACGGCCTCGTCAAGACGGACGAGGACCGCGCGCGCTACTACAGCTACATCCTGCGCGAGTCGCTGCGCTTAAGCCGGTTGATCAACGACCTGCTCGAGCTGTCCAGGCTCCAGTCCGGCACGGTTTCGATCGAGAAGGCCGAGTTCGACCTCGACGCGCTGCTGTTCGAGGTGACGGAGCGCATGCGGCTGTCCGCTTCGTACAGCGGCATCTCGCTGCGCTACACCCGCGCCGCGCTGCCGAAAGCGTACTCAAACCGCGACCGGATCGAGCAGGTGCTCGTGTCGCTCATCGACAACGCGATCAAGTACGCCGACGACGACGGCGCCGTCACGGTCGAGGCGGAGCAGAGCCCGGACAAGCTCCTCGTGCGCGTGCGCGACACCGGCCGCATCGCGGAGCGGGACCTGCCGCACCTGTTCGAGCGCTTCTATAAGGCCGACGTTTCGCACTCCGAGGGCGGCACGGGTTTAGGGCTTGCGATCACGCAGGAGATATTGACGAGGCTCGGCGAGAGCATCGCGGCGCGCAACGAGGAAAACGAAGCCATACTGGAGTTCACCCTGTCCGTTTCGGACCGCGGCGCGACGTAAAACCTACGACGCGGCAGGCCATTATCGTGCCAAAGCCGCAGTCAAAAGTTTACAAAAACATAACTGAAAGCCCACATGCGCGCACGCGTGAACGGATTGTCGCGCGTGTATATTTTATGGTATATTGGTTCCATTGGCACAGGGAGGAGAACACGGATGAACGCCTACGACGTATTGGAGGAGCGCGGGTTTCTAAAGCAATGCTCGCACCCGGAGGAACTCAGGGAACTGCTGTCACGCGAGAGGGTGACGTTTTATATCGGCTTCGATCCCACGGCCGACAGCCTGCACATCGGGCACTATGTGGCGCTGATGTCGATGGCGCACATGCAGCGCGCGGGGCATCGGCCCATCGCGCTGCTCGGCGCGGGAACCGCGATGATCGCGGACCCGTCGGGCAAGACCGAGCTTAGAAGGCTGTTGACGACGGAGGAACTCGATCACAACGCGGACTGCTACAAACGGCAGATGTCGCGGCTGATCGACTTTACGGACGACCGCGCGCTGATGGTGAACAATGCCGAATGGCTGCGGCCGCTGAATTTTATGGACTTTATGCGCGACATCGGCGTATATTTCAGCGTCAACCGCATGCTCACGGCGGAGTGCTACCGGCAGCGCATGGAGTCCGGGCTGACGTTCTTCGAAATGAGCTACATGCTCATGCAGAGCTACGATTTTCTGGTACTGAACCGCGAGCACGGCTGCTGTTTGCAGATGGGCGGCGACGACCAGTGGAGCAACATCCTCTCCGGCGCGGACCTGATCCGCAGGAAGGAGCAGAAGCCCGCGTACGCGCTGACGACGACGTTGCTCACCACCTCCGACGGCAAGAAGATGGGCAAGACGGAGAAGGGCGCGGTCTGGCTCGACAAAAACAAGTGCAGCGTGTTCGACTTCTACCAGTATTGGCGCAACGTCGACGACGCGGATGTGGAGCGCTGCCTGGCGCTTTTGACGTTCATTCCGATGGACGAGGTGCGCCGCCTCGGCGCGCTGAAGGATTCCGCGATCAACGAGGCCAAGCGCGTGCTCGCGTACACGTTGACCGAACAGGTGCACGGCACCGAGGAGGCAAAAAATGCGCAGCAGGCGGCCGAGGCGCTGTTCGGCGGCGCGGGGGATTTGGCCAGCATGCCAACTTTGGCGCTCTCCGCCGCGGACGTCGCGGACACCGGATTGCGCGTGATCGACCTGATGGTTTGCTCCAAGCTCGCCAGCTCCAAGAGCGACGCGCGAAGGCTGATCGAGTCCGGCTCGGTCGCGGTGGGCGACGCGAAGGTCACCTCGTTCGATACCGTGATACCGGAGGCCGACATTGCGGGCGACGGCGTCATTTTGAAGAAGGGGAAGAAGGGCTTTTGCAGGATCCGCCGCGCGTAGGCGAATACCGCACCGTCAAGGCTTGCGGCGAGTATTCGTTTATCGAACAGAAATCGCGCTTTGCCGGCCGCTGCTTCCCTGTAAAATCGGAAGCCGAAGCCGAAGGGATTCTCGTCGGACTGCGCAAGCGGTATTGGGACGCGACGCACAACTGCCACGCGTTCCGGCTCGGGACCACCGGCGCGCACGCGCGCTCGAGCGACGACGGCGAGCCTTCCGGCACGGCCGGCGTGCCGATCCTCTCCGTGCTGGCGCGCGCGGATGTCACCGACGCGCTGATCGTGGTGACGCGGTATTTCGGCGGGGTGCTGCTCGGCGCGGGCGGTCTTGTGCGCGCGTATTCGCGCGCGGCGGCGGGGAGCCTAAAGGAAGCCGGCGTCGTGCTTATGCGTGCGTGCGCGCTGTATGAGCTCGACGCGCCGTATCCGCTGTGGCCGGCCCTTGAGCGGACATTAAGGCGCGATGCCGTCGTGCGGGAGGTACTGTACCTCGACACGGTGCGCGTGCGGTTTGCGGCGCCTTTGCCGGCGGCCGCGGCGCTTGAGAAGCAGCTGACCGAGCAGACGCTCGGGAAGCTGAAACCGACGCAATGCGGAACAGCGTACCTGCCGTTTCCCGCTGCCCCGGAGGACGAACTGTGGAAGGAATGAGCCTATGAACACAAAGCGGATCCTGACGGCGATTGCGGGCGTGCTGCTGCTGTTTTTCGTTTCCTCCGCCGCGCGCGCCGATGAGGACGTGCGCATCACCGTCGTCGCAGATCCGACCGAGCTTGCGGAGGCCGGCAACGTCGAATTAAGCTTCACGATCTCGAACTATTCCGATTTTGAGCTGCACGGCGTGACGATCTCGTCGGGCGGCGTGGCGTTCAACGTCAGCGACAAGGAACTGGTCATTCCGGCCAGCGGCTCCGCGTACGACATCAAGCTCACCGTGCCCGTGTCCGATTCCCAGATCGGGCTGCCGATCACGTTCACCGTCACGTGGACGCAGGGCGGCGAGCCGCGCTCGCAGGACGTGCCCGTGACGATCAACCGCGCGGCCGACCCGGTAATCACATTGACGCGCACGATCGGCGCCGAGAGCGCCAGGGAGGGCGACACCGTCACGATCGAGTACACGCTGACGAACAACACGAAGTTCGACATGTCGGCGCTCTCGCTCGTGGACGAAAACGTCAGCGACACGCCCATCTCGCAGAACGACACGCTGCGCGCGGGGAATTCGATCACGATCCAGCACAAGTACAAGATGGGTGGCGAGGACGTGGTAAGCGCGCCCGTCGTGATGTACACGGTGCGCGGAAAGACGAAAACGTTCTCCGCAATCGAGCCGCTCACGATCAAGCTCCTGCTGATCAAGCTCGCCGTCGAGGTGCAGGCGGGCGCGCCGACCGTGGACGGCGTAATGTTCACTCTCGAGATCAAAAACGTCGGCAACCAGACCGTGAGCGACATCACGATACTGGACGACCGCGACAATTTCGTCAACGCCACGCCGTTTTCACTCGACGAGGGGGACGCGGCCACCTATACGCATCTGGTCAAGCCGGTGATGACCGAGCCGGTGCGCCAGGTTTCGTTTCACGTAACGGGCAAGGACGCGCAGGGCGGCGCGTATTCGCTCGATCCCCCGGCTGTGACCGAGGTGTATCCGTATGTGGACGATTCGCAGATTGCGACCAGCATCCGCGCGGAGATTCTGCAGCCCTGGTCGGCGGACACAGGCACGATACAGGTCCGCATCACGATTGAGAACGCCAGCCAAATCGACCTTGCCAACGTGCAGATCAGCGAGCAGGCGCTCGGCATCGTCAAGCTGATCGAGGCGCTGGACCACGGCGAAACGGCGTTCGATCAGACGCTCACGATCGGCTCGCCGCGCAACCTCTCGTTCTCGATGCGCGGCGTCGACCCCGCGGGCGCCATGCGCGAGCTCGGCAGCTTCAGCCTGCCCGTCGCGTACTCGGACGCGACCGCGGCGCCCGCCGCCACGCCCGAGAGCGCCGGGCAGAACGGCGGCCTGTTCGCGTTTTTGACCGGCACGCTCGAGAAAATCCTCATCGTGCTCGGCGTTTTAATGTGCATCTCGTTTGCCGTGCTGATCCTGCTCAGCGTCGCGGAGCGCAAACGCATCGTCGCGCTCGAGGCAAAGGAAGAGGTCGAGGACGCGTTCGAAAACTCGCACCACTACGCCAGGGTGGAGATCCTCGACGAACCACTGCCGCCGCAAGGCGACCGCGACCGGACGCAGCGCACCGTGCGCCCTCTAAGCGCCGCGCCCGCCGCGCGCGAGCGCGAGCCCGCCGCGCTGTACGATCCGCAGGAAACCCGCCGGCCGGAGCGGCCCGCGCCGGGACCGGCGCGGCCGTACTACGCCACAAAGCCGGACGGCACCGCCGCCAACGCGCGCCCCGACGGCGAGATCCCGATCGAGGTCGAGTACGACGACGAACAGGCCATTGAAATGGGGACGTACGTGGACCCGTACTACGAGCCGGTCCGTCTGACGGACGGCACGCCGCAGCAGGGGCCGAAGATCATCAAAGTGCGTGAGAATCCCGCGCGCCAGGCGGCGCAGCGCACGGACATCCGCCGCATACAAAAAAAGGACGACCCGCGCACGAACTGGCGCAGCAAATAGGGGATTGAACTGAAACGGCAGGACGGCCGCCTCGATCAATGATTGCAATTTACGACAAAAACCGCCCGGCTGCGACACGTTTGCGGCCGGGCGGACGATGGCAGGGGGACAATATGGCAAACTTTACCGGCCTAAACGAGGAGATGTACCATTTCTTCTGGGAGCTCGCGTTCAACAACAATTCGGAGTTTTTTGAGGCGAACCGCGACCGCTACGTCCGCGAGGTGAAGGAACCGCTTATCGCGCTCGCGGAGGCGCTGCTGCCGACCGCGCTCGAGTTCGACAGCCGTTTCTCCACCAAAACCTCGTCGATCGTATCGCGCATCCGCCGCGACACGCGCTACTCGCACGACAAGTCGCCGTACCGCGACCACGCGTGGCTCGGCTTCCGCATGCCGGGCTCTGCGATCAGCGACGGCCTGACCCCGTACGCGGAGTTTGAGCGCGAGCACTACGGCTACGGCATGGGCATGTACTACGCCGACCCGCAGCTGATGCAGTCGTTCCGCGCGCGCATGCTCGAGGAGCCGGACCGGTTTCTATCGATCGTGACGGACCCTGGTCTGACCGCACGCTTTGCCGAGACGGGGGAGACGTACCGCCGGCCGAAGTTTACGCACGCAACCGAGGCGCTCGTACCCTGGCTGAATAAAAAGCGGCTTTCGTTCGAGTATACGTCGACGCAACTGTCGCGCACGACGAAGCCGGAGCTGCTGGACGAGCTCAAGGAGGCGTTGTCGCTGCTCAAGCCGGTCTACCGGTTTTTCATGCGTCTGGATTGACCCGATAGATCGTCAAGCCCTCCGCGTCGTAGAACACCTCGAAATTCTCGGCAAAATACGCGTCGTCGACGTCGTACTGGTAGCGCTCGTACGGGCCCACCAGCACATAGTCGACGCTGTATTTTTTGGAAAGCGCATCAAAGTATAGATCCGGCTCCTGGTACATCAGCGGCAGCGCCTGCTCGCGGCCAGTGTAGTCGATGCCGTGAAAGAACAGGAAGGTGCCGGAGCCGCACACGATGTTGCGTCCGGTCAGCACGGCGATGGCGTTGTTGTGGTTGTTGTAGGTCAAAAACGTCGTGTCCGGGGCGGTGTTCGCTTCGACATATTCCGCCATCGCGACCTCCTCGCTCGAAAGCAGCTGATACTCCGACAGGTATTCGCGCACGAGCGTCAGCGCGCCGGACAGAAACAGCGCGACGCAGACAAACGCCGCAAGCAGCCTCGTGCCGAACGGCCGGACGCCGTCCGCGCTGAGCAGACGCTCGTATAAGCGCACAAGATACTTGGCCACGAGCGCGCAGATGAACGCGAAAAACACGAACAGGAGCTTGTTGTTGTCGTAAGGGTTCGGCTGGAACTGGACGACCTCGGCAACCACCCAGATCACCATGGAGCCGCCGAACACCCAGCGGTCCTCGGAGTCGAGTGAGAAAAACGCGACGGGCATCAGGATAAACAGCAGC
>CAZKGE010000045.1:0-12309 GCA_964552065.1 uncultured Oscillospiraceae bacterium
GTCAGCCCCGTCATCACGAGGCCGCTGTTGTTTTTCCGAAAGTTGCCGACCGTGCGTAAACACGCCTCCCGCCCGCACTCCTCCCCGCCGCGCCGCTGCCGCCCTTGCCGCGCGTGCCGACGACGATCATATTGCCAAACACGGCCGGCGTGGAGTCGATGCGCGAGCCGAGGTCGAGGTCGTAAAGGAACTCGCCCTTGGCCGCGTCGTAGAGCTTCATATGCCCGCCGCGGTCGCACTGCACGAGATAGCCGCGGTAGAATTCGTCGTAGACGACAACGGGGCTCGACCAGTAGTCGTCCTCCTGCTCGACGGTCCAGACGATGTCGCCGGTCGCCTTGCTGTACGCGACGATGCGCCCGCCGAGCTTATAGCCCGAGCCGTCGTTGTACACGGGTTCCGGCGTGACGGCCGGCGTCTCCTCCGCGCCGGCCTCCGGAGCCGGTGTCTCGGAGGTTGCCGCCGCGCCCTGGTCCGCGGTCAGCGCGGTCTGGCTCACGGCGAAGATCACGAGGTCCGAGATGTTCCCGAGCCCCACGTGCGGCGTGGCGACGGTGCCGCCGCTGGCCGCGGCGTCGCCCGTGGAGCAGATCCATTTCTTCTCCCACACGATTGCGCCGGTGAGGCCGTTGATCTTACGGTGGTACGAATAGCCGTAGCCCGTCTCGAGCGCGCTGTCGGACTTGCTGGACTGCGTGCCGGAATACAGGTAGATCGTGTTGTCGTCGTAGCTCTCCTCGATCACGGGCGTGGCGTCGCCCTCGTCGGCAACATCGGTCACGTACATCAGCTTGAGGTTGTTGAGGTTGACACATTGCAACCTGCCGCCGTTATCGGTAAAGAACGCAAAGTTGCGAAACGCCGAAACGGAGCTCTCCACGCCGTACCAGCGCGCGCCCGGCGTGTCCGACTTGGAATAGCCGCTGCCGGTGTAGCTGTACTTGACGAGCCGCTCGGGGTTGAACGTAAGCTCCCCGGTCGCGGCGTCGAACGCAGCGTTGAGCTTGGACGAGTAGAGCACGCCGTTCTCGCCCGCGTAGATCAAAGTATCGTTTGCGATCATCGGGCTCGAGTCGTACGCCTGCCAGTCCCGGAGCGCGAAATAATCGTAGCCGCCGAACGACGCGAGCAGCTCGTTTGTAAGCAGGTTATACACGCGCACGTACGACTGCCCGTTCCCCGCCTCGTTGTCGACGGGGATGCCCTGGCCGACGAACAGAAGCGGGTAGCCGCGCGGGTCGATACAGGCGGTGCCCTTGTTGACGACGCCCGTGTTGATCGGGTTCCTCGTTTTTTTGCCGGCAAGGTCGAGAAAATAGATCTGCCCGTCCATGGCGGGATAGATCACCTCGACGAACGATTCGTCCTGCTTGAACGCGTCCGATATGCCGAGCACAGCGCGCGTCTCGGCGGGCCACTGCACGAGGAGCGGCTGGCCGGTCCAGCCCGTGCCCGTCCACGTCCCCAGCGCCCCGACCGACTGCTCCCAAACCTTCTTGAGCCGCCTTTCGGTCACGGACGCGTTGCCGTAGGTGAACGTGTCGCGGTAGTTGTTGCCCCCGAACGTCAGAAGGCCGGGGACGTCAGAATACTCGCTGTTTCGGCCGAACGAGACGTCGTCCTTGCGCGAGTAGCTCGTTGTGCGGTCGCCGTCGACCATCAGCTCCGTCGAGAAGCCGAACGTGCCGGGGTTTGCGGACTCGGCGCGCACGACGGTGACCTCGGCCGGCAGCGCCGGCTTCGGCGTCGCGGTCGGCGCGGGGGTCATGGTCGGCACGGGCGTCGGGGTCGCGTCGGAGTCCTCGGTGACCGGCTCCTTGAGCTTTTGCGTAATCAGCAGCACGCCCACAAAGCCCGCAAACACAAGGACGGCGAACATATAAAAGCGCGGCGACAGCCTGCGTTTTTTATGTTTGGCCATGCGTTCTCACCCGATTCTTTTGCTTTGCGGCGGTTGTCACGAGATTTTGATCCCGTATATCTCCATGCCGCGCGTGCCGATCACGATCGTGTTGCCGTAGACCGCCGGGGACGCCTCGCAGTTGTGGCTGGCGTTGAACCGGTCCAGCTCCGTGCCGGTCCTGCCGTCGACAAGGTGCACCATGCCGATGTTGTCGGCGATTACGATGTACGCGTTGCCCGCCGCGTCGTAGACGCCCACGGGCGAGCTCCACGAATAGTGGTCCATCGGGAACGTCCAGCGCACGCTGCCGTCGGACTTATCGAACGCGACGAGCTCGCCGTTCTTGACGTCGCCGAACGTGTTGGCAAACGGTACGATCACAAGGTCCGAGATAGCCCCCTTGCCGAGCAGCGCCGTGGCCTGTATGCCGCCGGACACGCTGGTCATGGACGTTACGGTCTTTTCGTGCTTCCAAAGGATCTTGCCGGTCACGGCGTCGATCTTGAAGAAGCCCACCACGCCGTTGTTCTCGGCGTCCTTCTTATAGTGCGACGACACGCCCGCGTACAGATAGCCCGTGCGGTTTGCAATGTCCGGTTCGAGCACCGGCGAGCCGTTCGCGTCGTCGCCGATGTCGGCGGCCCAGACGATCCGCATCGTGTTGAGGTCGATGCACTGCATAAAGCCGTCGTTCGTCGACAGATAGCCGTACCCGCCCCAGCACGCGATGCTGCTCTCGTAGCCGAGCCAGTACTTCTTGTCCGACGTGCTGGTGGTCGACGAGCGCGACGTGTTGTAGCGCATCTTGACGACAGGATCGGGCTGCATTGACAGCGTGCCCGCCGCTTCGTTATAGAGCGTGTTGAGCTTGACCGTGTAGAGGATGCCGTTCTCGCCCGGGTAGATCAGCGTGTCGGTTTCGGCGTCGACGAGCGGCGAGGAGTCGTACGCGTGCCAGTCCCGAATGGCGAACTCGTCCGTCTGCTTGCCGAACTCGTACAGCCGCGAAAAGTCGACGAGGCTGTATACGAGCGCGCGCGTCTTCTGCGCGTCGTTCGAGTACATGTCGCCCGAGCCGAGGTACAGGATCGGGTAGCCGCGCGGATCGAGCGAGCCCGCGCCCTTAAACGGCATGTTGATGTCGAGCGTGTCGCGCGTGGCCTGGCCGGTCGCAAGGTCGAGGAAATAGACCTTGCCCGCGAGCGTGGCGTAGATGACCTCGACGAGGTCCTGCTTCTGCTTGGCCCAGTCGTACAGGTTCATGATTCTTTTGGTGGACTCCGGCCACTGCACGATCAGCGGCTGTCCGACCCAGCCGCTGCCGGACCAGGTCTTGTCCGTCTCGCCGTCAAGATCGCCGCGCGCCATCTCGCCCGAGGGGACCATCCAGGCTTGCGAGAGCTTCTTCTCGGTCACGATCGCCTCGCCGTAGGAGGCGCCGCTGCGGAAATTGTCGCCGCGGAACGTGACGACGCCGGATACACTGGTGTACTCCTCTCCGAGGCCGAACACGATGTCGCTGTCGCGCCGGTAGCTGTCCGCGGCCGTCCCATTGTCCTCGACCTGCGTCGAGTAGCCGAACTTTGCCGGGTCGGACTCCGCGTCCGGGCTCGGGATGTCGAACGGCGGCGTGGGCGACGGCGTCGGGGTGGGTGTCGGCGTCGGGGTGGGCGTGGGTGTCGGGGTCGCGAAAATCTGCGTGAAGATATTCCCGCCCGGCGTCTTATCGGGCGCCGCCTGGCCGCCCGTGCCGCCCGAGGCGAGCATGGTGATCAGGACCGCGATCGCCGCCAGAAGCAGGATGATGAATGCGAGAAGCAGATAGAACCGCGCGTTGACGCGGACGTGTTTCCTTCTTTTCTTTTTCCGTTTCTGCGTTGCCAAGATAATCGCCTTTCCAGCCGCAAATCGGTACAACTTTGTTTGAGTATAGCACCGAAGCGCGCGTTTGTCAGTTTACGAATTGTAAACTATTTTTTCCAGCTTTGTCGGATTTTTACGGCCTGGACCGCGAAACGACGCGCTCGGCCGCAACGAGCCCGTCGATCGCGCTCGACACGATGCCGCCCGCGTACCCCGCGCCCTCGCCGACCGGATACAGCCCGGAGGCGGTGGCCGACTGCCCGTTTTCGCCGCGCAGGATGCGGTACGGCGCGCTCGTGCGGCTCTCGACGGCGGTCAGGACCGCGTCCGGCAGGTCGAATCCGACAAGCTGGCGCGAGAACGCGCAAAGGCCGTCCGCGACGCCCTGCGCGATAAATCCCGGCAGCGCGTCCCAAAGATCGCAGGGCAGTACGCCCGGCCGGTAGGTCGCGGATACATTGCCGAGCGAACGCGGCTTTTTGCCGGACAAAAAGTCCCCGGCCGTCGACGCGGGCGCATGTCCCGTCCCGCCCGCCGCGAGAAACGCGCGCTTTTCGAGCGCCTCGCAGAACGCGACGCCGCCGAGCGGGCCGGGCATCATGTCCTCCGGATTCACCTGTACGACGACGGCGGCGTTCGCGTTGACCCCGTCGCGCGCGCAGTTGCTCATGCCGTTCGTCACGACCTGCCCGGGACCGGACGCGCTCGCAATCACGGCCCCGCCCGGGCACATGCAGAACGTATACACGCCGCGCGCTTGGCTTTTGCCGGTCAGCCGGTACTCCGCCGCGCCGAGCGCGGGGTGCCCCGCAAGGTCGCCGTACTGCGCGCGGTCGATTAAAGACTGCGGATGCTCGACGCGCACGCCGGCCGCAAACGGCTTCTTCTCGACGGCCACGCCCGCGGTCAAGAGCATGCGCACCGTGTCGCGCGCGCCCTGGCCGATCGCAAGCACGAGCGCGCCGCATTCAACGCGTTCGGCGGCGCCGCCGCAAACGAGCGTCACAGCGCTTAACGCGCCGTTTGCGATCTCCACGCCGGCAAGCCTTGTTTCAAAGCGCACCTCGCCGCCGAGCCGCTCGATCTCGCGCCGCAACGCGGGCACGACGGCGCGCAGCCGGTCCGTGCCGATGTGCGGCTTGGCGTCGATCAATATGTCCTCCGGCGCGCCGAAGCGGCGGAGCAGCTCCAGTACCTCCGCCCCGTGCGGGTCGCGGCTGCGCGAGGTCAGCTTGCCGTCCGAAAACGTGCCCGCGCCGCCCTCGCCGAACATGACGTTGCTCTCGAAGTTCAGCTCTCCGCCGGCCCAGTAAGCCTCCACGTCGCGCACGCGTGCTTCGACCGCGCGGCCGCGCTCGATCAAGAGCGGCGAAAATCCGTACTGCGCGAGCCGGTACGCGGCGAACAACCCCGCCGGCCCCGCGCCGCACACAATAGCGCGGCCGCGCAGCTGTTCCGTCCCGACAACGAGCTCGCGCCGCGCGGGCGGTTCGGCCGCGGCGACGTTCGGCAGGCGCTTAGCCAGCGCGCGCGCTTCGTCGCGCGCGTCGAGGACGACCTCCGCCTGTATCAAAAAATGGATGTCGCGCTTAGAACGCGCGTCGAGCGAGCGCCGCAAAGCGCGCACAGCGCGCACAGCGTCCGTTGAGACGCCGCAGGCCCTCGCGGCGGCCTCCGTCAGCGCGTGGTCCCCCGCGCCGGGACGGAGCTTGATGTTGGAAACGATCAAAGCCATGCGGCCCTCCCGAAAAAAGCAACGATGGAGGGCTCGCGCCCTCCATGCGTATTCTGTTGCGGTCCCGTCATCGGATCGTGACGACGACCGTCTCGGCCGACAGCTTCGTGGTCAGCTCGATCGTGGCGTCGCTGTCGAGCACGACCAGCGAGACGGGCAGCGTGTACGTGCCCGCCGAAAGGCCGGTGACGTCGACAAACGCCGTGATGTCGCTGCGCTTTAAGATGCTCACGAGGCTGTACCGGCCCTCGACCTCAAGGTCCACGGCGGTCGAGCCAAGCAGCGCGGAAAGGCCGCGGCCAAGGCCCGAAATCTCAATGGGCAGCTGGGCAAACGACTGCGTCATCGTGCTCTCGCGCACGTCGAGATACACCGTGACGGGGTCCGTGTCGAGCAGGCGCACGCCCTCCGGCACGACCATCTTGCTCTCGACCGACGCCGGGGCGGTCATGCCCGAGACGCTGATGGGCTCGAGCGCGATGGACTCGATTTGGCCAAGGTCCGTCTGCGCGCCGATCACGCGCACCTCGGAGGGCGTCGCGGAGGCGCTGTACAGCACGTGGTTTGCGGCGAGGTTGTCGGTGCCCACGAGCGAGCCCGCCACGTCGATCGGCACGGTCTTGACCGGGTAGATCGGCAGCCGCACCGTCGAGGTCGGCAGCGTCCCCACCACGATGTCCAGGCTGACGACGTCGTGGTTCTCGTCATAGAGCACCACGTCGTACGTGCGGTAGACCGTCGAGGTCTGGGAGTCGAGCGGCACGACGCACTCCGCGCGCACGACGCGCGAAACGTCGGTCTTGGCGCCGGAGATGTCCAGGCGCGTGGTGGCCGTCAGCGCGTCCATGTCGGCCCAGTAGCCGTCCGGCACCTCGCCGGTGAACGACGTGGTCACGGGCACGGTCTGCGTCACGAGCTGGTCGATCTCGACTTCGACCGTGGCGGGCGACACGGACTGCACGACGCCGAGCGACGACGACACCGTCGCCGTGACCGGCAGCGAATAGGTCCGCGGCTCGCTGATGTTGCGAAGGCTCACCGAGGCGTTGACCGTGTTGGCGGCCAGGTACGCGTAGTTTGTGATCTGCGCGCGCACGGTGACCGTCACGTTCTTCAATATCTCATTGCGGTTGCCGCGCACGCAGAGACTCTGCGCGAGCAGCTCGGCCTCGCCGTCGAAGCTCGTCGTCACGTTCGGCACGACCTTGGCGCGCGTGGGCTTCTGATCGGTCAGCACATATCCCCATAGCAGCATGGCGAACACGAGCGCGATGATCTTGACCGCGAGGTTCCTCGTAAAGAAGCTGCGGAGCAGCCCAAGCGCGGCCGCTTTTTTACGCGTCGAATTCTTCACGCCTTCTCCCTCCATTTCGACGGCCACGCGATGCCCGGCGAGCTCGACGGGATGAACAGCGTCTCGAGCACGTCGCGCAGCGCCTTGGAATCGATGTAGCGCACGAGCTTGCCGTCGCGCGCGATGGAGATCGCGCCGGTCTCCTCGGAGACCACGATCGTCACGCTGTCCGACACGGTCGACACGCCGAGCGCGGCCCTGTGGCGCGTGCCGAGCTCGCGAGAAACGGCCAGATCGTCCGACAGCGGCAGAAAACAGCCCGCGGCGACGATGCTCGTGCCGCGCACGATGACCGCGCCGTCGTGCAGCGGCGTGTTCGGTTCGAATATATTCTCCAGCAAAGCGCCGGACAGGATGCCGTCGATGCGCGTGCCGCTCGCGATGATGTCCCCCAGGCCCGTCTTCTGCTCCACGACGATCAGCGCGCCCACGCGGCGGCGCGACATGGCGAGGATGGCCTGCTGCACGTCGCGCACGACCTCGGTCGCGTTGAGCGTCGAAGCGTCGAGCAGGCCGCGCCCGAGCCTTTTTCCGCTGCGCCCGATCTTCTCGAGCACGCGCCTCAGCTCCGGCTGGAACAGGATGCAGATGACGATGATGATGGAGCCGGACTTCAGCATGGAATCGAGCAGCCAGCTTAGCGTGTTCAGCGAGAGGATCTGCGAGACGATCGAGATCAAAAACAGAATCCCGATGCCCTTGAGCACCTCGTAGGCGCGCGTTTCCTTCGTCCAGATGATCAATTTATACAGCAGGATTGCAATGATGATGATATCGACAAGGTCCAGCAGCGTAAACTGCGAAAACCCGCTCGATATCGCTTTGATGATCTGGTCGTACGACACGCCTAAAACGCGCCCCCTTTCCCCGCCTGCAAAAGCTTATGCCCGCGGCGCTCGATCAATCCTTCTTCAGGTGCTCCTTTGCGTAGTACTCAAAGTCCGTCACGGCTTCGCAAACGCGAGCAGAACACAGCGTACCCGTTATTTGGTACTCGGCGAGCACAAATTCCGTCAGTTTTTCCCGTTCCCGCGCAGCTTCTTCATCAAGCACAGGACCCTCGACCGGCAAGTCACCCGCACAGCGCAGGTCAATTGGCATAAGCGAAACTCTCCTTTGCCCCACAAATCGATTATACCATAAATATTTTTCCCGTTCGCCCGCAAATTTAAAATTTCTGTGGATACTTTATGACGCTCGCCTCAATGGAGCTTCAGCGCGAATCTTTCGGCGTTTTTCGACAGAACCGCCCAGAGCGCAGCCGCGAGCGCGAAAAGCGCCGCCGTCACCGCCGGCACGACCGCCGCGCTCCCCGTCGTCGCGGCGAGCACGATCGGCGCCGCGGTGAGCAAAAGGCCCGTCAGCGTGCTGACCATGGCCGACGCGCTCTGCTTGACGACCTCCGCGTCGTTCTTCCAGTCCAGCTTGGGCAGCCACAGGTTGACCGCAAGGCCGAACACCGCCGCAAACAGCGCGTACGACAGGGGCGTTATAAACAGGTACGGCCACACGGACGGGGATACGCCGAGCGCTACGCCGATCACAACGCCCGCGATCAGGATGCCCGGCACGATGACCGTGAGGCTGACCAGAATCTTGGACAGGAACCAGTCGCGCGCGCGCACCGGCAGGCTGCGCACGATCCACAGCCGCTTGCCCTCCATCGAGATGGAGCTGCCCGTGGTCGCGGACATCACGGTGACAAAGCCGAGCGCGAGCGGGATGAGCGCGGTCAGGTCCGGCGCGCCCGGGATGCCGAGCAGCGCGGACAGCTTGCCGCGCTCGACCGCGAGCAGCACCGCAAGGGCCAGCATCATTACGACGCCGAATGCCGTGTTGGTCAGATAGATCGTGCTGGACAGATACCGTTTCCACTCGCCGCGGTACAGCGCGGCCAGAGCGCCCGAGCGCGCCAAGGTGAGCCGCACGCGCGCGCCGTTGGCGCGCGGCGCCGAAAGGAGCCGCGTCGAGAGCCGGAAGAAGCGCCAGGACACGAACAGCGCCGCGATAAAAACCGCGGCAGCCGAGAGCAGCGCGAACAGAAGCGCCGAAACAGCGCTGCCATCGGCCAACGCCCTCAAAAACAGCGCGGACGGCGGGTACAGCGACGACGCCTGACCGGCAAGCAGCGCCGCCTTTTCGCCGGCCGCCGCGGACATCGATCCCGCGCGCATCGACAGCGACATGATGAGGAACACAAACGCGATCTGCACGATGGAGTTGAGGACGCTGCTGCGCTTTACGCCCGCCGTCGCCTCCGTCAAGAGCGTGCCCACGGCCGCGCCGGCGGCCGTCGGCACCGCGGGCGCGAACAGCGTCAAAAGCAGCGCGAGCGGGTAGAACCACCACGCGGGCGAGGCGTACACGGCGTAGACCGCGAGCGCGGGCACGAGGAACATCGCGCCGTAGCACAGGTGGTAGGCGTACAGCGTCGTCATGCGCGCGGCAACGATGGCGCTTTTCGGTACGGGCCAGCTCATGAGCGTGTCGTAATCGCCGGGCGCGAACAGCACGCCGCGCACCGTGAACACCGTGAATATCACGAGGAACACCGACACGCCGGACACAATCAGCGGGATCATGGCGGGCAGCGCCGAGATCGGCTTGAGCGCCTCGGCCAGCAGCAGGCTGTACATCGACGACACATAGCCGAGCGAGACGATCATCACGAGGAACATGACGGCGTTCTTGCGGCTCTTTTTGCGCTCGCCCTCGTCGCGCGAAAACCTGGCGCGGTTCAGCCCGAACAGCGAGAGAAGCTGCAGCTTCGTCAGAATCCAATACTCACGCATGCTCGCTCAGCTCCAAAAACAGGCTCTCGAGCGACTGGTCGCCCTTGACCTTATCCATGTCCCCCGCCGCAATCAGTTTGCCGTGCCGGATGATCGCGATCCTGTTGCAGAGCTTCTCCGCCACCTCGAGCACGTGCGTCGAAAAGAACACCGCGGAACCGTCCTCGCACAGCTCGCGCAGAATCTGCTTGAGCGTGTGCGCGGCGACCGGGTCCAGGCCCACGAACGGCTCGTCGAGCAGCAGGAGCTTGGGATCGTGCAGAAGCGCCGCGATGATGGCGACCTTCTGCTTCATGCCGTGCGACATCGAGCCGATCAGCCCGCCCACGGCTCCCTCCATCTCGAACGCCGCGGCGTATTTTTCGATGCGCGCGTTGCGCCTGTCGGCCGGCACCTCGTACAGGTCCGCGACGAAGCGGAAATACTGCGCGCCCGTCAGGTATTCGTACAGGTCGGGGTTATCGGGAATGTAGGCCATCATGCGCTTGCAGGCGATCGGCTCCTCGCGGATCGAGCGGCCGCATATCGTGATCGAGCCGCGCTCAAAGTCCAGGATACCCGCCGCCGCGCGCAGCGTCGTGGTCTTGCCCGCGCCGTTGTGGCCGATGAAGCCGTAGATGTCGCCCGCGCGCACGGTCAGGGACAGGTCGTCGACCGCGACGCGGTCGTCGCCGTAGCTCTTCGTGAAATGTTCGATATTCAGCATGCTTTTAGAATTCCTCCAGACGTAGTATATCACATTGTAACAACTCGCGTCACTCGCCTTCGTTGACAAAACAGCGCGAATTCGCATAGAATAAGGTTGTCCAACGGCTGTTATCAGCCGGATTTTTTGCCGAACGAAGGAGGCCGCATGCAGTTCGGATTTGTAAAGGCCGTCGCCGCCACGCCGACCGTCCGCGTGGCGGACTGCGAGCAGAACGCCGGGGCGATCCTCGACGTATTTTGCCGCGCCGAACGCGACGGCGCAAAGCTCCTGGTGCTGCCGGAGCTGTGCGTCACGGGCTACACGTGCGGCGACCTGTTTTTGCAGCTTTCGCTGCAGCGCGCCGCGCTGTCCGCGCTGGAGACGGTCGCCCGGCGTACGGAGCATGCGGACATGCTCGTCGTGCTCGGGCTGCCGCTCTCGGTCGGCTGCGCGCTGTATAACTGCGCCGTCGTGCTGCACCGCGGCAGGGCGCTCGGCGTCGTCCCGAAGTCCGTGCTGCCCAACTACGGCGAGTTCTACGAAAAGCGCCTGTTCGCGCCCGCGCCGGACCTGCCCAAAACGGTGCGGCTTTTAGGCGGCGACGCGCCGTTTGGCAAGGGGCTGCTGTTTGCCTGCGAAACGCTGCCGGAGTTCGTGCTCGGCGTCGAGATCTGCGAGGACCTCTGGGCGCCGCAGCCGCCGTCGACGCTGCTTGCCACGGCCGGCGCGACGGTGATCGCCAACCTAAGCGCGAGCGACGAGGCCGTGACCAAGGGCGAGTACCGGCGCATGATCGTGCGCTCGCAGAGCGCGCGCCAGAGCTGCGCCTACCTGTTTGCCTGCGCGGGCGAGGGCGAGAGCACGACCGACCTCGTGTTCGCCGGCCACGACCTGATCTACGAAAACGGCGTGCTGCTTGCCGAGGCCGCTCCCTTTAGTGGCGGCTACGCCGCGGCGGATATCGACGTGCAGTACGTCGCGCGCGAGCGGCAGCGGCTGACGCGCGGCGCTGGCGGCGACGGCTCGTTTATTCGCGTGCCGTTTACTTTCGAACTCTCGGAGACAAACCTCACGCGCGCCTATTGGAAGACGCCGTTCGTGCCCGATACCGAGCCGGAGCGCGGCGCGCGCTGCGAGGAGATCCTCGAGCTGCAGGCCCACGGCCTTGCCGCCCGCATCCGCCACACGAACGTGGAAACCGCCGTCGTCGGCGTGTCCGGCGGCGCGGACTCCGCGCTCGCGCTGCTCGTCATCGACCGCGCGTTTAAACTGCTCGGCCGCGACAAAAGCGGCATCCTCGCGGTCACGATGCCGTGCTTTGGCACGTCGACCCGCACGCGCGGTAACGCCAAAGCGCTCTGCGAGCTGCTCGGCATTCCGTGCCGCGTGATCGACATCACCGCCTCCGTCAGGCAGCATCTGCTCGACATCGGGCACCCGTGCGACGTGCCGGACGTCGCGTTTGAAAACGCGCAGGCGCGCGAGCGCACGCAGGTGCTGATGGACATTTCCAACATGGAGAACGGCATGGTCGTCGGCACCGGCGACCTGTCCGAGCTCGCGCTCGGCTTTGCAACCTACAACGGCGACCATATGTCCATGTACGCCGTCAACTCCGGCGTGCCCAAGACCATGGTGCGCGCGATGCTGACGCACTTTGCGCATTTTTTCAGCGGCGAGCTTTCCCGCGTGCTCCTCGACATCGTCGCAACGCCCGTCAGCCCGGAGCTGCTCCCCGCCAAAGACGGGCAGACCGCGCAGATCACCGAGGACCTCGTCGGCCCCTACGAGCTGACCGATTTCTTCCTCTACCACATGATCCGCCGCGGCGAACCGCGTGAGAAGATCCTGCATTTGGCCGGCCGCGCGTTTGCCGGCGAGTACGCGCCCGAAACGATCGCCGCGAGGCTTGACAGCCTCTATAAGCGCTTCTTTGCCCAGCAGTTCAAACGCTCCTGTATGCCGGACGGCCCG
>CAZKGE010000046.1:0-12216 GCA_964552065.1 uncultured Oscillospiraceae bacterium
GAGCTGGGGATAGGTTTCCAGCACGGCGCGCGCCAGCTTTGTGATCGTCCACGTATGGTGCAGCAGCCCGCCGCGCGTGGCATGGTGCAGCTTGACCGCCGCAGGGAAGAACAGCAGCCGCTCCTTGTTCTCCTTCATCAGATATTGCACGAGCCTGCGCAGATCGTCGTCGGCAAAATCCCCCGCCAGCGCGTACAGCTCGTCGTAAAGCCACTGCGGATCGAACGGCGCGCAGGGCAGCAGCTTCGACATATCCACGTTGTCGTCGGGCGCGACGTGGCGCAGCTTCTCGATTTTGAGCTGCTCGGCGTCCTTCCAGAGGGTAACGCTGCCGCGCACCTTGATCACGTCGTCGGCCTCATAGACCCCGTGCAGCTCGCGGCTGTAATCCCAGAGCTTGGCAACGCCCTCGCCCTCGCTGTCGGCCAGCACCAGATCGAGATACTCGCTGCCCTTGATGTTGGCCTTGACGGCCACGCTTTTGATGATGCAAAATCCCTCGAACGACGTGCCGGAGGCCTCGTTGAGCAAACGCATACGGCTCATAAATCGCTTGTCTCCTTCAATTTCCATTTCGAACGCGCCGGCACAAACGGTTCCCTCCTGTCAGGCGGGTGCAATCCGCCCGTTCCGGCACTGCGGCGCGCAAAAGTTTTTTTCGCTGCGCACCGATTTCTTTGACCAGTATAACACAAGTGTGCTAAAATTGCAGGATATGAACACGACTTCGACCAATTTTGACTGCATTGTCATCGGCTCCGGCCACGCGGGCGTCGAGGCTTCGCTTGCGTGCGCGCGCATGGGGCTGAGCACCTTGCTGCTTACGCTCAACCTCGACTCCATCGGGCTCATGCCCTGCAACCCCGCCATCGGCGGCACGGGCAAGGGCCATCTTGTGCGCGAGCTCGACGCGATGGGCGGCGAGATGGGGCTTGCCGCCGACGACACGCTCATCCAGATGCGCATGCTCAACACCGGCAAGGGCCCGGCGGTGCATTCGCTGCGCGCGCAGATGGACAAGCGCCGCTACCACGAGCGCGTCAAGCGCGCGCTCGAGCGCGAGCCCCTGCTGGCGCTGACGCAGGGCGAAGTGACGCAGATTTTGACGCGGAACGGCCGCGTGTCCGGCGTCGTGACCGCGGAGGGGCTGTCGTTTTCGTGCCGCGCGCTCGTCGTTTGCACGGGCGTGTACCTCAAGAGCCGCATATTGATCGGCGACACGGAGCGGCTGTCCGGCCCGGCGGGGCTGACGCGCGCGGAGCATCTTTCGGACGCGCTGACTTCTCTCGGCATTCCGCTGCGGCGCTTCAAGACCGGCACGCCCGCGCGCGTGGACGGGCTCTCGCTCGATTACGATGAGATGGAGCGGCAGGACGGCGACGTGCCGACGCCCGCGTTCTCGTTCCTCAACGGCTTCCTCTCGCTCGAGCAGACGCCATGCTATCTTACTTATACGAACGCGCGCACGCACGAGATCATAATGAACAACCTCTCGCGCTCGCCGATGTACAGCGGCCGCATCCGCGCGACCGGCACGCGGTACTGCCCGTCGATCGAGGACAAGATCGTCCGCTTTCATGACAAGGAGCGGCATCAGATCTTCATCGAGCCGGAGGGTTTAAGCACCTCGGAGATGTACGTGCAGGGCATGAGCACGAGCCTGCCCGCGGACGTGCAGGTCGACATGCTGCGCTCGCTCCGGGGCCTTGAACATTGCCGCGTGACGCGCTTCGGCTACGCGATCGAGTACGACTGCCTCGATCCCATGGTGCTGACGAGCGCGCTGATGGTGCGCGATGTGCCGGGCCTTTTCACGGCGGGCCAGCTCAACGGCACGTCCGGGTACGAGGAGGCGGCCGCGCAGGGGTATCTCGCCGGGGTAAACGCGGCGCTGTTCGTCCGCGGCGGGGAGCCGTTCACGCTCTCGCGCGGCGAGAGCTACCTCGGCGTGCTCGTCGACGATTTAACGCTCCTCGGCACGCCCGAGCCGTACCGCATGATGACGTCGCGCTGCGAATACCGGCTGCTGCTTCGGCAGGACAACGCCGATCTGCGGCTGACCGAAAAGGCGCGGCGCACGGGGCTTGTCTCCGACGCGCGGTATGCGCGTCTTATGCAGAAGCGCGAGCGCGTCGAGCGCGCGCTGGAGACGCTCGGGCGCGCGGCGCCGCCGTCCGAGGCGCTTATGGAATTCTTGGCCGCGCGCGGCGAAACGGCGCCGAAAACGGGCGCAAAGCTGTTCGACCTGCTCAAGCGCCCGCAGGTTTCCTACACGGAGCTGTCCGCGCTGTACGCGGAGCTCCTGCCGCCGCTCGACGCGGACACGCTCGAGCAGGTGGAGGCGCTGGCCCGGTACGACGGCTACATCAAGAAGCAGCGCGAGCAGATCGAGCGGGCAAAATCGCTCGAGGACACGCCGTTGCCGCAGGACTACGACTTCATGCTGCTCTCAGGCCTGCGCATCGAGGCGCGGCAGAAGCTGAACCTGCACCGGCCCGAGACCGTCGGCCGCGCGTCGCGCATCTCGGGCGTCACGCCCGCGGACGTGGCGGTGCTGCTCATCGCGTGCAGAAGGGGGTTTTCCGCATGAAACGGGCGCTTGCCGCGCTTTTGCCGGAGCTGACAAACGAGCAGCTCGAGCGGTTCGACCTGTATTACCGCCGCCTTGTCGAGTGGAACGAGCGCGTGAACCTGACCGCGATCACCGAAAAAACGGACGTGGCGAAGAAGCACTTCTACGACTCGCTCCTCGCGCTGCCGTACGTTCCGCAATCCGCGCGCTGCGTCGACGTCGGCACCGGCGCGGGCTTTCCCGGCTTGCCGATTTTGATCGCGCGGCCGGACGTAAATATGACGCTGCTCGACAGTTTGCAAAAGCGGCTCGCGTTCCTCGAAGCTTTGCTTTTTGAGCTCGGGCTTTCTGCGCGCCTTGTGCACGCGCGCGCCGAGGACGCGGGGCGCGACGCAAACCTGCGCGAGTCGTTCGACGTCGCGTTTTCGCGCGCGGTCGCCTCGCTGCCCGTATTGGCCGAGCTGACCGTGCCGCTTTTGAAAGTGGGCGGTGTGAGCGTCGCTTACAAGGGGGACGCGGCCGACGAGATCGCCGCCGCGGCTTCCGCCGCGCGGCTGCTGCACGTGCGGCTGGAAACCGTCGACGTGACGGGCGACTACGGCGCGCGGTCGCTCGTGCTGATGCGCAAAACGGCCAAAACGCCCGCCGCTTACCCGAGGAAGGCGGGCGCGCCCGCAAAAAATCCGCTCTAGGAGCCGAAACGGCGCCCCTATTTTGCGTTTATGGCTTGAAAGCGCCCCCGCGTGCGCGTATAATAGCGATGACTGGGCGAAAGCGAGCCTTTTTTCTTATACCCCGGACATCACAAAAGGAGAAGGATGCAAATGAAGGAGTATGTCGAATCGTTGGGAATCATCGCCCCCAAGGCGGTGTACCGCAACCTCAAGCCCGCGCTGCTTGTCGAGGCCGCTCTGCGCCGCGGCGAGGGCAAGCTGAGCGAGACCGGCGCGTTGGTCGTCTACACCGGCAAGTACACCGGCCGCTCCCCCGAGGACCGCTACGTGGTCGACGTTCCGTCCATCCACGACGAGATCGACTGGGGCAAGGTGAACGTGCCGATTGCGCGCGAGAAGGCCGACGCCATCTATAACAGGCTCGTCAGCTACCTGCAGGGCCGCGAGGTGTTCATATTCGACGGCTTTGCGGGCGCGGACCCGACGTATGCGGTGTCGTTCCGCGTCGTCAACGAGCTTGCCAGCCAGAACCTGTTTATCCACCAGCTTTTGATCCGGCCCACCGAGGAGCAGCTCGCCTCCTTTGCGCCGGGCTTTACGATCCTTGCCGCGCCGGGCTTTAAATGCGTGCCCGAGGTCGACGGCGTCCATTCCGAAGCCGCCATCATCATCGACCTGGAGAGAAAGCGCGTGGTCATCGCCGGCTCGCAGTACTCCGGCGAGATCAAAAAGAGCGTGTTCTCGGTCATGAACTATCTCATGCCGCACCGGGACGTGCTGCCCATGCACTGCTCCGCCAACATCGGCAAGGACGGCGACTCGGCCCTGTTCTTCGGCCTGTCCGGCACCGGCAAGACGACGCTGTCCGCCGACCCGAACCGCAAGCTGATCGGCGACGACGAGCACGGCTGGACCGACAAGGGCGTGTTCAACTTCGAGGGCGGCTGCTACGCCAAGTGCATCAACCTCTCCAAGGAGAACGAGCCGCAGATCTGGGATGCGATCAAGTTTGGCGCGCTCGTCGAGAACGTCGTGATGGACGAGGAAACGCGCCGCCTCGACTACAGCACCGACGCCGTCACGGAGAACACGCGCGCGGGCTACCCCGTCGAGTTCATTCCGAACTGCGTCGTGCCCGGCGTGGGCGGCCAGCCCAAGACCGTCGTGTTCCTCACGGCCGACGCGTTCGGCGTGGTGCCGCCGATTTCCAAGCTCGACAACGACGCCGCGATGTACCACTTCGTCTCCGGCTACACGAGCAAGCTCGCCGGCACGGAGCGCGGTATCACGGAGCCGACCACCACGTTCTCGACGCTGTTCGGCGCGCCGTTTATGCCGCTGCGGCCGTCCGTGTACGCCGAGATGCTCGGCAAGTGCATCGACAAGCACAACGTGAACGTCTACCTCGTCAACACCGGCTGGTGCGGCCACAAGGCCGGCCAGGGCAAGCGCATGAGTTTGCCGCTCACGCGCGCGATGCTCACCGCCGCGTTGAACGGCGAGCTTGAGAAGGGCGAGTTCGTTCGCGACCCGATCTTCAACGTGCTCGTGCCCAAGCGCTGCCCCGGCGTGCCGGACGAGGCGCTCTCCCCGCGCGAGATGTGGAAGAAGGGGGCGGGCGAGGCCGAGTACGAGAAAACCGCGCGCGACTTGGCCGCGCGGTTCGAGAAGAACTTCCAGAAGTACGCGAGCATGCCGCAGCACATCGTTGACGCCGGCCCGAAGGCGTAGGGATTTGGAGGCGGGGGCGTTGCCCCCGGGCTTAAAAGCAGGGGCGCCGCCCCTGCACCCCGCCAAAGGGGGAAACCCCCTTTGGAAACCCAAAATAAAAAGCAGCCGGAAATGAACCTGTCAAGGGAAAGCAGACAAGGAAAAAGCAACTAAAAGAAGCCCTGTTCGATTTTAAATTGAACAGGGCTTTTGTAACCCAAAGCGGCAGCTAAACGATGATGGTTGAAATAGGTTACAAAGCGATCCAACGTACCGGAGAGATCATCTGTGTGCCGTAGATTGAAATCCAGATAAAGTTCTTCTTTGATCCAACCGTTGAGCGCCTCTATAATCGGATTGTCCGTTGGTGTCGCGGTACGGGACATTGACCGATTTATGCTATAATCGGCATGAGCCATCTGATAGGCTCTGGAGGAGTAGACAGCGCCTTGGTCGGTGTGCAAAACTACCGGCGCTGTCGGCTCATTCTTTTTACCAATCTTCTGTTTAGAGCGTCAAGGCAATGATAATAGGGCATGGAATTTCCGTTGCGAGAAAGGCCGTGTGCGAGGATCTCGTTATTGAAGGTATCGAGCAGCAGTGTCCATTCGTACAATGTGCCTTTGTTGTGGATGGGTTCCCGCTTCGTTTCTTGCCCCGCAGGCCTTCTTCGCCTGCCTCGTCGTATTCCTGCACCCAGCGGCCGACCATGCCATCTGTTGTTCCCTCTTGCTTGGATAGCTGCCTGATCGATACATGGTCTTCTATGTGCAGTTTTACGATCCGCAGTTTCTCCTCAAAACCCCGCTTCTTGAACTTCTGGCCCTTGCTTGCCATTCCTTTCACCCCCATATGAAAAGTAGACACTATCTTTTTGATAATGTCTTCTTTTATCTTACAGGTTCAGAATCGGCTGCTTTTTGTTGGCAGCTTAGGAGTCAGACGCACTTTCAAAAATTCAATCTATTTGTAGCCTCCTCCACAGGTTTCCAAAGGAACGTGTTCCGTTGGCGGGGTCCAGGGGCGGAGCCCCTGGGACAAAGGCCACGCCCCCTCCTGTTCCCGCGTCTTTCCCTTGTGTTTTCCCGCCCAATCCGATATACTGATGAGGTTTCAACTTGCCCGCCGAACGGCGGTGTTTTTTAGGAAGTTTCCCGCATGAGACAAAAGCTTTCCTGGCTGTTCGACAAGAAATTTTTAAGCGACATGCTGCCGCTGGCGATCCCGATCGCGCTGCAGAACCTTTTGATGTGCTCGTTCCGGCTTGTGGACACGCTGATGATCGGCCGGCTGGGCGATACGTCGATCGCGGCGGTGGGGCTGGCGGGGCAGATCTCATTCTTTGTGGAGCTGGTCGTGTTCGGTATGGTGTCGGGCTCGGCGGTGTTCATCGCGCAGTACCACGGCGCGAAGAACAGGGACGGCATATTGCGCGCGTTCGGCGCGACGCTGATCTTTGCGATTCCGTGCGGTCTCCTGTTCACGGCCATGACGATGCTGTTCCCCGCGCGGGTGATGGGCATCATGACCAACGACCCGAAACTGATCGCGGAGGGCGCGCGCTTCATCCGCTACGCGTGCGTGTCGTACCTGGGCACGGCGCTGTACCAGCCGCTCGCGGTCGTGCTGCGCTCGACGGAGAGCGTGCGCGTGCCGATGGTGACGAGCATCTTTGCGGCGGCGACCAACGCCGTGCTTAACTATGTGCTGGTGTTCGGCAAGCTCGGCTTTCCGGCGCTGGGGGTCATGGGTTCGGGTATCGCGACGGCGATCTCGTCGATGCTCAACCCCATTTTAATTTTCCTCATCTCGCTTGCGCAGAAGAACGTCGTCGCCGCGCCGCTAAAAAAGCTGTTCGACCTGCGCGGGTTTTTGGGCGAGTACTGGCGGCGCGTGCTGCCGGTCCTATGCAACGAGGTGTTCTGGTCGCTGGCTTCGGTCGGCGTCAACATGGTCTACGGCCGCATGGGCGCGGACAACTACGCCGCGGTAACGGTGTTCCGCACGGTGGAGAACATCCTGTTCGTGTTCTTTATCGGCATCTGCAACGCGTGCAACATCCTCGTCGGCAAGCGCATCGGCGAGAACGACATAGCGGGCGCGAAGGCGTACGCAAACCGGTTCCTGCTGTTCGTGCCGCTGTTCGGCGTCGTGCTCGGCGGGCTCGTGCTGCTTGTGCGCGCGCCCGTGATCGGGCTGTTCGACATCTCGGAAACGGCGGCGCGCACGGCGCGGCTGATGCTCTTCATCTACGCGTTCGAGATCACGCTGCGCAACATCCCGTTCCTCAGCGTCGTGGGTATATTCCGCGCGGGCGGGGATACGAAGGCGGGGCTGCGCATCGACGTGGGCGTGCAGTACCTGCTCGTGCTGCCGATGGCGGTCACCTGCGGCCTCGTGCTGAAGCTGCCGTTTCTGACCACCTATTTTCTCGTGATGATGGTCGAGGACCTCGGCAAGGTGTCGCTCTCGCTGATCCATTACTTCCGCATGACCTGGATTCGCCCCGTGGCCGGACTCTACGAGCCGGACGCGGAATGCCTCGAGGCGTAGCGCTTTTTACACGGTCAGTTCCGCACGCGCAGCAGCATGTCCACGCCGTTTTCAAGGTCGGTCTGTATGATCTCGACGGACATGCCCGCGTCGCGCAGCTGCTCCGCGCCGGCCTTGACGCTGTTTAGAAACAGCCGGTAGTCCCGCAGCAGCCGCACGAGCTTGGGCCGCGGCGCGGGGGACACGCGGTCGAGCGTCTTTTCGACGAGCCGCTCGGTCTCCTTGACGGTCAGCCCCTTCTCGCGGATCCGTTCGACCAGCTCCAACTGCATTTTATCGTCGCGCAGCCTTAGCAGCGCGCGCGCGTGCCGCTCGGTCAGCCCCGCGGAAGTCATCGCGCGGCGCACGTGCGGCGAAAGCTGCAGCAGCCGCAGCTTGTTGGCCAGAAACGACTGGCTCTTGCCGAGCCGCGCGGCGAGCTGCTCCTGCGTGAGCGAGTACGTGCGCAAAAGCGCGCGGTAGCACTCCGCCTCCTCCAGAAAGTGCAGGTCCTGCCGCTGCAGGTTCTCGGTCAGCGCGAGCACCGCGCTGGTCTCCTCCGCCGCGCTGCGCACGACGCACGGCACCTCGAGCATGCCGAGCTGCTTGCACGCGCGAAGCCGCCGCTCCCCGGCGATGAGCTCGTACCCGCCGCAGCTTCTGCGCACGACCAGCGGCTGGATCAGGCCGGACTGCGCGATCGACGCGGAGAGCTCGTTAAGCGCCGCCTCGTCGAACCGCTTTCGCGGCTGGTACGGATTGGGACGGATGCTGTCGACGGGCAGCATCACAAGCTGCCGCTCCTGCCTGGCCGCGGCCGGCCCGTTTGAGCCCGAAAGCACGAATGGCGACATAACAGTATCCCCCGCCCGATTTTTGTGCATATGGATTCGCCGTGGAGGCGGCCGGTTCCTGCGGGGCTGACAAACGTCGTATCGATTCGGGTAAAAAACAGGAGAAGAACGCGCGGCGGTTCCGCGTTGAAAAAATCGCCGCGGAGCAAGCGGACGATCATCCTGTTTTTTGGGCAGGAAGAATGCAACAAAGATGTTGAAAAAAGGACGATTTCCCGTAACAATCGGCGTGTAATATAGTAATGAAAAGGGATACTTATTGCTAGGAGCGGTGATCATGCGCAGCATTTACATCATTACTGGGATCGGCGGGCATCTGGGAAACACGGTGGCGCGCATGCTGCTCGACGGCGGCGCGACGGTGCGCGGCCTTGCTTTGCCGCATGAGGACGTGACGATGCTCTACGGCGACAACATCTCGATCGTGCGCGGCGACGTGCGCGACAGCGCCTCGATGGAGCCGCTGTTCTACGGGCTCTTGCCCGACGACGAGGTGTATTTCATCCACACGGCCGGCATCGTGTCGATCAAGAGCGGGTTCGATCAGCGCGTCGTGGACGTCAACGTGCGCGGCACCGAGAACGTCGTTAGGCTGTGCCAAAGCCACGGCGTTAAAAAGCTCGTGTACGTTTCCTCCGTGCACGCGCTGCCCGAGAAGCCCCGCGGCGTCATCATGGCGGAGGTCGACGCGTTCTCGCCCGACGAGGTCGAGGGGCTCTACGCCAAGACCAAGGCGCGGGCCACGCAGATCGTGCTCGACGCCGCAAGAAACGGCCTCGACGCCACCGTCGTGCATCCGTCCGGTATCATCGGCCCGGACGATTACGGCAAGGGGCATATGACGCAGATGATCAAAAGCTACCTCGACGGCACATTGACAGCATGCGTCGAGGGCGGCTTCGACTTTGTCGACGTGCGCGACGTGTCCGCCGGCGTCATCGCCGCCTGCGGCAAGGGTAAGCGAGGCGAGTGCTATATTCTCTCCAACCGCTATTACGACGTGCGCGAGCTCATGGCGAAGCTGTACGACGTGACCGGCCTGCGCAAGATCCGCACCGTGCTGCCGATGTGGTTTGCAAAATTCACCGCGCCGCTTGCGGAGCTGTATTATAAAATCCGCCGCGAGGCGCCGCTGTTCACGCGGTACTCGCTCTATACGCTCACCTCGAACGCGAAGTTCTCCAGCGCCAAGGCCAGGCGCGAGCTCGGTTACTGCCCGCGCGACATCCAGCAGACGCTGCGCGATACCGTCGACTTCCTCACCCGCAACCGCAAGTGCAAGGTCAAGAAAGTCAACTTCCGCCGCGCGCCCGCGAGGGTGTAGCGGGAGAGCGGAAGGTCGGAATTTAGTTTGCGAACAAAGAAACCCCGGAGGTGAAAGGTCGCGCTCCGGGGGTTTTTTGTTTTGGGATGGGGAACGGGGAACGTTGAGGGCTCCGCCCTCAAACACCCTCCAAAGGGCCGAGAGCCCTTTGGAAACCCAATATAAAAAGCAGTCCGTCGGACTGCTTTTTGGCTTAACTTTAAATTATGATCTGGCAAAGACAGCAGACTTTGTGTCCGGCTTACTGGGATTCCAAAGGGACGTGTCCCTTTGGCAGGGTGCAGGGGCAGCGCCCCTGCAGAATCTAGGTGCTTGAGGACAAAGTCCTCAACGTTCCTTCGTACCTCCGTCCCCCCTCCGTCCCCTACGCCTCCTCACGCATGCGGTCGATGACGGCCTGCGCTTTTTCGTAGATACGTTGCGGGTCCTCCCCCACGCAGTATTCGCCGTTCTCGTAGACGATGCGGCCGGCGATCATGGTGAGGCGCACGTCGCCCTTGTTGCCGGCGTAGACGATATTCTTGGCGATGCCGGACACGGGGCGCATATTGGGCCGGTCGAGGTCGAGGAGGACGAGGTCGGCCTGCTTGCCGGGGGCGAGGGAGTCGCAGTCGGGAAAGCCGCAGGCGTGCGCGCCGTTGACGCAGGCCATGGCCAGCACGTCTGCGCCGTCGAGCTTGTCGGCGCCGCAGCGATACTTCTGCAAAGCGCTCGTTAAAAACATCTCGCGGAACATGTCGAGGCAGTTGTTGCTGGCGGGCCCGTCGGTCGCGACGCAGACGGGGACGTCGCGCTGGGTGAGCTCGTAGACGGGCGCGATGCCGCTCGACAGCTTGAGGTTCGAGGCGGGGCAGGTGACGGCGAACAGCTTCCGGCGGCTTAATATCTCCATCTCGCTTTCCGACAGGTGCACGCAGTGGAAGCCGCCGCCGCCGCAGTCGAACAGCCCGAGCGACTCGTAGAGCTCGAACGGCCTAAGGCTGTGGCGGGCGACGCAGTCGGCAACCTCGCCCGCGGTCTCGTTCATGTGCGAGAAGAACGGCTCGTTGAGCTTTTTAACCAGCGCGGCAAGGTCGCGTAAAAGCGGCAGCGACGTGGTGTACTCCGCGTGTCCGCCGACGCGGTAGCGGATGAGCGGGTGGAAGTTTTGGAATTTCCGGTATTCGTCCTCGCACTCCTCGGCGGTGCCGCCGAAGTCGTTTGCGGCGGACATCAGCGTCATGCGGAAGCCCGTCTCGACGGCGGCGGCGGCGATCGCGTCGCGGAAAAAGTACATGTCGAACGCGAGCGTCGTGCCGCCCGAGACATACTCGAGGATGGCGAGCTTGGTCAGCCAGTACACGTCGTCGGGCGTGAGTTTGCGTTCAAGCGGGAACACCTTGCCGAACAGCCAGGTCTTTAATGGCAGGTCGTCGGCGTACGAGCGCAGAAACGTCATGGCCGAGTGCGTGTGCGCGTTCTTAAAGCCCGGCAGCAGCACGCCGCCGCGGCAGTCGATCGCGCGGTCGAAATCGCCGTCCGGCGCCGGGGCCGGTCCGACGTACGCGATGGCATCGCCGTCGACGTGGACTTCGCCGAAGAACGGCTCCGGCGCGCCGCCGGCGAGCGGCAGCACGCGCGCGTTGTACAAGCGTATTTTCATGGCACGAGTATACCGAATTTTTGCCGCGAACACAACCGCGGCATGCTATAATACGGGCATGGATGATCCCATCGAACAACTCAAGTCGCTGATCGCACGGTCGAGCCGCATCGCGTTCCTCGGTGGCGCGGGACTGTCGACCGAGAGCGGAATACCGGACTTTCGCAGCGAAAACGGCGTGTTCGCCGCGATCGAGCGCTACGGTCACCCGCCGGAGACGCTGCTCTCGCACGTGTTCTTTCTGCAAAAGCCCGAGGTGTTCTTCGATTATTACCGCAAATACCTGCTGCACCCCGCGGCAAAGCCGAACCGCGCGCACGCGGCGCTTATGCGCATGGAGCGCGACGGCAAACTTACCGGCGTCGTAACGCAGAACATCGACGGCCTGCACCAGGCCGCGGGCAGCCGTGCGGTATTCGAGCTGCATGGCAGCGTGTACCGCAACCATTGCATGCGCTGCGGCAGGGCGTACGGCGTTGAGCGCATCCTCGAGAGCGCTGACGTGCCGAAATGCGATTGCGGCGGCGTGGTCAAGCCGGACGTCGTGCTCTACGGCGAAGGGCTGGATGAGGCGACGGTAGCGGGCGCGATCGACTGCATCGCGCGCGCGGACATGCTGATCATCGGCGGCACGTCGCTAATGGTCTATCCGGCGGCGGGGCTTGCGGACTACTACGAGGGCGGCCGGCTCGTCGTGATCAACCTCTCGGAAACGCATAAGGACAAACGCAGCGCGCTCACGATCCGCGAAAAGATCGGCGAGGTGCTCGCAAGGGCGTATCCGTAAGCGACGGGACGCGGGGGACGCGCGGTATTTTTTGCGAGGGCTCTGCCCCCGCACCCCCGCTTCTTTTCTTAAAGAAAAGAAGCAAAAGATGGGCGGCTTCGCCCGCAAGCTTTTTCGCGGG
>CAZKGE010000047.1:0-7347 GCA_964552065.1 uncultured Oscillospiraceae bacterium
CACAGGCCCAAAAGGGCGTGTGCGACCATTGCGAACTGTGGGGAGCCCTCAACGTTCCCCTTTGGTAGGGTGCAGGGGCAAAGCCCCTGCAATCCAAATGCCCCTTCCCCTATTCCTCCAAATACCGCAGCCCCTGCACGCCGCGCACGCCGAGCCCGGGTTCGTCGCCGACGGTGATCGTCTTTTCGTCGAACACGGCGCCGCCGAGCACGGGGTCCTCGCTGCACAGCACGGGGCCGTCGAGGTCGATCTTCGTGATGATGCGCCTGGCGCAGGCAAGGTGCACCGCTGCGTTGACGCTGACCTTGGCTTCGAGCATGCAGCCGATCATGCACTCGACGCCGTACACCTCGGCCGCGGAGACGATCTTGAGCGCGTTGTAGATGCCGCCGCACTTCATCAGCTTGATGTTGACGAGGTCGGCCGCGCGCATCTGCATGATGCGCAGCGCGTCGGCGGGCGAGAACACGCTCTCGTCGGCGAGCACGGGCACATGCGAGCGCTCGGTGACGTATTGCATGCCCTCGAAATCGTGCGCCTTGACGGGCTGCTCGACGAACTCGATGTCGAGCCCCTTCTCCTGCATGCCGTTCAATATGCGCACGGCCTCCTTGGGCGTCCAGCCCTGGTTGGCGTCGATGCGCACGCAGGTAGCGCTCGGCACGGCCTTGCGGATAGCGGCAAGCCGCGCGATGTCCTTTTCCGGCTCCTTGCCGACCTTGACCTTGAGGCAGCCGTAGCCGCGGCGGACGGCGTCGATGGCGTCGCGCGCCATCTCGTCCGGGTCGTTGACGCTGATCGTGATGTCGGTCTCGATCGTCTTTCGGCAGCCGCCGAGCAGCTTATAGACCGGGATGCCGTATTGTTGCCCGTAAAGATCGTAGAGCGCCATGTCGGCGGCGGCCTTCGCGCTCGTGTTGTGCACGACGCAGCCGTTGAGCGCGACGAGGTTGTCCTCGAGGTCGTCCACGTCGCGGCCGATCAGCGTCTTTTTTATGTGCTCGCGGAACGCGCCGAGTATGCTGTCCGTCGTGTCACCCGTGATGACGCCCGTCGGCGGCGCTTCGCCGTAGCCGACCGCGCCGGTGTCGGTGTGGAGTTCGAGTACGACGTCCTCAACGCTCGACACGCTGCGCAGCGCGGTCTTGAACGGCACGCGCAGCGGCACGGATAGCTTTGCCAGCCGGATACCGGTGATCTTCATGTGCTGCCTCCTTCATCGTTCCCGCGTTGACGTTGCCGCCGTTCGCCGCGGCCTTTGTCCGGCCGCCCCGGCGTACCGGCGCAAAAAAGCGCGCGCGGCGCTTCCTTTTATTTATGTTTCGGACGCGCGGCGGCGCGCCAGGTCGATAAAATGCGTAAATATCGGCGCAAAGTCCGGCGTGCGCGCGTCGCGAAAAGCTCCCGTGAGCCGCTCCGGATGGAACTGCGTGCCGAACACCGGCAATCGCTCGTGCTCGTAGGCCTCGATCACGCCCTCGACCGACCAGGCCGTTACGACAAGGCCCTCCCCCGGCTCGCGCACCGCCTGGTGGTGCGTGCTGTTCGTACGGAACCGCTCGCCGAACGTATTGTAGAAAAACGAGCCGGGCTTTGCCGTCACAACATGCCGGATGCGGTCGTCCGAGTGCACGATGCCAAGCTGCTCGAGCAAATCCTGATACATCGTGCCGCCCATCACGGTGGACAGCACCTGGAAGCCGCGGCAGATGCCGAGTATGGGCTTTTGCAGCCGCAGGAACGCGCGCGTCAGCGGAATTTCGAACGCGTCGCGGTCCGGGTCGAGCCGCACGGACTCGTTGAGCGGCGTCTCGCCGAACAGTTCCGGCCCGACGTCGTCGCCGCCCGAGAGCAGCAGCGCGTCGCAAAGCTCGGCAAGCTCCTCCGGGCAGTATTCCGCGCCGAGCACCGGAACGCCGCCCGCCGCCGCCACCGCGGAGGAATACGCCTTCGGGCTGTCGAAATGGCGCGGCGTCGCGCCCTTCGTGCGGCAGTGGTCGGAATCGCTTGTGATCAGAATCAGGGGGATGTCGTTTATCATCGAAGCGGCACCTCACGCAATACTGCGGGCGTACGGGGTTTACCCTATATGGTCCGGCGCGCGCGCTCAAGGCCGGTCCGGACACGAATAGAGCGTAGCAGATGACATCGCGCCTGTCAACGCGCCGGCACAAAAAAGGATAGCAAAGTTCATCAAACAGCGCTTGATTTTGGCAAATGACTGCGATAGACTAAAGCAAACGCTGAACAAACGCCGCTAGGAGGTGCCGCATGGCCTCGCTCGAAACCCTCAGCAGCCGGTACGATTCGCTGACCAACAAGCAGCGCTCCGTCATTGATTACATCAATAACAACCCGGAGAGCATCTGCTATATCACGCTCAAGGATCTAAGCCGCAGCACCGGCGTTTCGGAGGTGTCGATCCTGCGGCTTTGCCGCGCGCTCGGCTTCGACGGCTTTGCGGAGCTCAAGGACGCGTTCCGCGAGCGGCTCGCGGCCATGCGCAGCCGCGTCCCGCTTTTGAGCGCGCGCTTCCCCAAGCCGGGCGTGCGCGGCGGCGATCCGGGCGGCGCGCTCGCAAGCGCTCTGCGCACGGAGGCCGAGAACGTCGAGACGCTGCTCGAGACGCTCGACGCTACGCAGGTGCTGCGCTGCGCAAGCGATTTAATGCGCGCGGACGAGGTGTTCGTGTTCGGCCACGACGGCTGCAAGATCCTTGCCGATTACATGGCGCACAGATTAAGCTACCTGCGCGTCAAGGCCACGCCGATCCAGATGGGCAACGGCAACACCGTGCGCATCCTGCTCGCCAAGCTCAAACCGGGCGATCTGGTCGTGCTGTTCTCGTTCCCGGACTACCACATGCCCGTGCGCAACATCGCCAGGTTTGCCGAGCAGCGCGGCGCGCGCGTCGTCACGATTACGGACAGCATGGATTCCCCCGCCGTCACCGAGCACGGCTACAACTTCCTCTGCCGCACGGCCACGGGCACATACCAGAATTCGTTCACGACGCCCACGATGCTCGTCGTGATCCTCACCTCCTGCATCGCCGCGCAGCTCGGCGAGGAAACGCTGCTCGAGATCATCGAGGAGGAGCAGAGCGTGAATCAGTTCATGAACGAGGACCTTTCGTTTTTGCCGGAGCTGTAGAAGCCAGCCGCGGCACAGCGCACAGCGGCAGGCGGCGGGAAGCGCCCCGCCGCCTGTTGCTCGTGCTATGTGCCGCATCGCCGATATTCTCTTATCCCGACTTTCTTTTGTTACTTTTCTTTTTGGAAAGAAAAGTAACGTCCCTCTTAGTCGTATTTCCTCATAATTATAAACTGTCCCCGAAGTCCGCGCGGAACCGCTCGGCAAGCTTCGTCTGCCAGTCGGACACCGGCGCGAGCCGGCCGAAGAAGAAGCGCAGGCACGAGGGCTCCTGTACGAATTTCAATCCGCCCACGACGCTGCGGTTTTCAAAGAGCCACGCGATGCGGTCGACGGCGTATTTAATCTGCGACATGGTGAACACGCGCCGCGGCACCGCAAGGCGCAGAAGCTCCATCTGCGCCATCGGCTCCGTGCCGTCCGGCTCGCGCTGCTCGCTGATCGTGCCGCGCTCCATGCCGCGCACACCGCCCGCGATATACAGCGCGCTCCCCAAAGCGCCCGCCGAGTACTGCGACTGCGGCACGTGCGGCAAAAACCGCAGCGCGTCGAGGTGGCAGCCGAGCCCACCCGGCGGCGTGACGACCGGCACGTGGAACTTCTGCAGCTCGCGGCACATAAACTCGATGAACTTCGGTCCCTGCGAGATGTAGTCCATATCGAGGCTCTCGTCGATGCCGACCGCGATGGCCTCCATCTCGCGCGTCGACATGCCGCCGTAGGTCAAAAAGCTCTCGAACAAAGGCACCAGCTCCTTCATGCGCTCCGCGAGATGCTCCTCGTGCATGCACATCCCGCCGCCCCTGGCGTAGCCAAGCTTGCGCGCGGAGAAATAGATGATGTCCATCCATCCGCACAGCGTCCGGCAGATCTTACGCACGTCCATGTCACGGCAGCGCGGTTCGCGCGTCTTCATAAAATAGAGGTTGTCCTGCAAAAGGCTTGCGTCGAGCACGGTGAGGATACCGTGTTTTTTGGCGATCTTGCAGACCTCTTCGGCGTTCTCCAGCGAGAACGGCTGGCCGCCGATGAGGTTCGTGCCGGATTCAAGCCGGATGAACGCGATGTTGTCCGCGCCCTCCTCCTCGATCAGGCGGGTCAGCTTGCCGATGTCGAAATTGCCCTTAAACGGGTTGTCGCTCTCGACCTCGATGCCCTCGTCGGCGAGCACCTCGACCACGCGGCCGCCGCACTGCGTGATGTGCGCCTTGGCCGTCGTGAAGTGGTAGTTCATCGGCACGACGCTGCCGGGCTTGACGAACGTCATCGACAGGATGTGCTCGCACGCGCGCCCCTGGTGCGCGGGCAGGAAAAACTTTGTGCCGAACGCGTCGGAAAGCTTCTGTTCAAGCCGCGTAAACGTCGCCGAGCCCGCGTAGCTGTCGTCCGCGATCATCATCGCCGCGAGCTGGTTGTCGCTCATGGCGTTGACGCCGCTGTCCGTCAGCATGTCGAGGTAGATGTCCACGTTCTTGAGCAGAAACGTGTTGTTCCCCGCCTCCGTGATCGCCTCGAGCCGCCGCTCGATCGGCGGGAGGCTGAGCTGCTGCACGATGCGCACCTTGTGCATCTCGAGCGGGATGTCGTCGCCAAAGAAGAATTTTACGTCTGCCATCTGTTCCGTCCTCCGTGTTTAATATTCCGGCGCCCTTTGGCGGCGGCGCCGGTCCGGGGGGAACGAAAAAACGCCCGTCCTCCGGTTTACTGGAGGACGAGCGCCAAATCCCGTGTTACCACCTCGTTTCACCGTCGCCTCGCGACGACGGCCTTTTCGGGTACGCGGATGAAACGTCCGATACCCTAGCTCTGTAACGGGAACGCCCCGGCCCGGCCTACTTGGAAAAACCCGTTCGGCGGGCGGCTGATTGCGCGTATTCCGGAGCCGTACCCGCCGCCTCGCACCAACCGGCGGCTCTCTTTGGGGCCTTCCCTCTCCGTACTATTTCGCAGTCCTTGCCTGTACGATATACAATTGCAGGTATTTTAATATATGATTTTGCCGTTTGTCAAGCGGTCGACGCGCTTTTCTTGGCTTAGCCGCAAAAAAACCTCGCAAAAATGCGCGCGCCCTTTTGCCGCGGGATAAGCTGCGCCGCCCTTTTGCCGCCAGGCGCGCCCCTACCGCGGGTTCTCCTTGAGCACGCCGCGCTGGTAGGCCGCGAGCAGGAGCTTGAGGTCCCCGACACGCTCCGCGAGCTCGCGCCCGACGTCCGTGTGCGCGACAAGTTTGCGCTGCTTGTACGTAACGAACTCCTGCTGCGCCGAGTGGATGTCGACCTCGCGGGCAATCGCGTCCTGCACCGTCACGAACGGGTCGTGGCAGCACAGCCGCACGCCCTTGGAATGGTCGATCAGCGTATATCCCGCGATGCCCGTCTCCTTCTGGTACGCCTTGGACATGCCGCCGTCGATCACCACGATGCGGCCGTTGGCCTTGAGCGGCGACTCGCCCCTCTTGATCTTGACGGGCACGTGGCCGTTGACCACGCGCGAGCCGGCGCACTCAATGCCGAATTCGTGCAGCAGCTTTAAGGCAAACGTCTCGTCCTCGGCAAACGTAAAATACGGGTTCATGCGCTCGACGTGCGCGCTCTTGTCGGCGATAAAGTACCGCTCGAACGTCGTCATCCTATCCTTGCCGAACACGGGCGAATTTGGCCCGCACCAGAGGTACCACATAAAGTCCAGCCCGCGCTTGCGCTCCGCGCAGCTCCACCGCTTGAAGTACCCGTGGCGCACCATGCGGTCCGCGCAGTCGAAATACGCCTTGCCGGACACGCGCTCGCCGAACACGTCCGCCTCGGTGAACGTCCCGTTCTCGTTCGTCGGCACGCAGCCATGGAACAGGAGGTTCCCGTTGCAGCAAAGGTACATGCCGCCGCGCGCAAACAAAAACCGCACGTGGCTCTGGAGCTTCTGCGAATGGTAAAACGCGACGCGGAGCTTTTGCACGAGCTCGCGCTCCTTGCCCGTCAGCTCGTACGGGTCGGCCGGGTCGACGGTCGGCAGGTTCGCGTCCGCGAGCGCGTAGACGGCGCCGTCCACGTCCACCGTGCGCGCGGCAAGGTCGATTTTGTGCAGAAGGTTGCGCGCGTCCATATGGAACTGCGGGTTTCTTTTGATGATCTCCGCCTCGAGCTTGAACAGGATCACGGCCATCGCCTTGTGCATTTTGGCGATCACGGACGCGTCGTGGAAGTCGAGCGCGCTGTCCGCCGCGCGCGGCATGAACCGCTCGCACGGATCGTCCCCGTAGACCTCGAGCGCAAACGTGACCAGGGGGCTGAGCGAAATGCCGTAGCCGTCCTCGAGCGTGTCGACGTTGCCGTATTTGAGCGAGTTCGTAACGGCCGTGGCGATCAGCGCGTCGTTGCCAGCCGCCGCGCCCATCCAGAGGATGTCGTGGTTGCCCCACTGCACGTCGACGTCGTGGTACGTTTCGAGCGCGTCGAGTATGATGTGCGCGCCGGGGCCGCGGTCGAATATGTCGCCCACGATGTGCAATCTGTCGATGATGAGCCGCGAGATCAGCCGCGAGATGGCGACGATGAACGCGTCGGCGCGGTCCGTGTCGATGATCGACTGGATGATCTCGCTGTTGTAGCGCGCTTTCTCCTCGTTGTCCGCGGCGTGCAAAAGCTCGTCGATGATGTATTCAAAGCCCTTCGGCAGCGCTTTTCGGACCTTGGAGCGCGTATACTTGCTGCCCGCGATCCGGCAGACCTCCACGAGTCGCGGCAGCGTGAGCCGGTACCAGTCGGCCAGGTCCGCGCTTTGCTCGTGCAAAAGCTCGAGCTTCTCCTCCGGATAGTAGATCAGCGTGGCGAGATGGTCGCGCTCGGCAACCGTCAATGTGTTTTCAAACAGCGTGTCGATCTTGTTGCGCACCACGCCCGAGGCGTTCTTGAGCATGTGCAAAAAGGCCTCGTATTCGCCGTGGATGTCGCTGATGAAATGCTCCGTGCCCTTGGGCAGGCACAGGATCGCGGAGAGGTTGATGATCTCGGTCGAGACCTCGGAGATGGTGGGATACTCGCGCGCGAGGAGCTTTAGGTACTTCAGGTCCGCGCGTATCTCGGGTTCGGCAATCATAGCTAAAACATACCGCCTTTTCTATACTTGTCATACCAACTTTTATTATAGGCCACGCAGCGCTTCGGTTCAAGCCGAAAAGGCCGCGCGCGGGAACGCGGC
>CAZKGE010000047.1:7447-11791 GCA_964552065.1 uncultured Oscillospiraceae bacterium
TAGGCCACGCAGCGCTTCGGTTCAAGCCGAAAAGGCCGCGCGCGGGAACGCGGCAGGGGCGGAACGGCGGCAGAGCGGGCCGCATAGGCCACGCAGCGCTTCGGTTCAAGCCGAAAAGGCCGCGCGCGGGAACGCGGCAAAGCTCCCGCGGGCCGGGCCACGGCGCGGCGCATTTCCCCGATTTTTCCAGCACGGTTTTCCTGATCGTTCCGCGCGCGGTGTGTTATAATGCTCGCATATGCAGAAGAAGCTTTCGCCGACCCTCATGCGCGTGCTCGTGTACGCGCTCCTGTTTCTCGTCATCGGGCTCATCCTGTTTTTCAGTTTGAAAAGCATCCTGCCCGGCTTTTTGGAGATCATCGAGCACGGGAATCAGGCCCAGATCGAAGCCTACCTGCGCGGCTTTGCCGGTCCGCGCGGCATGGTGCTGGCGTTTTTGCTGCAGTTTTTGCAGATCGTCAGCGTCGTGTTCCCCGGCGGACCGATCCAGATCGCCGTCGGCATCGTGTTTGGTGCGATACCGGGCTTTCTGATCTGCCATTTCGGCTATGTGCTCTCGAGCTTTGCCGTGTTCTACGCGGTGCGCAAGCTCGGCCGCAGGATCAACACGCTCCTGCCCGGAAAGCCGAAGGGCGGCGGACGCCTCGGCGTAATCACGCGCTCGCGCCACCCCGCGTCGATGGTGTTTCTGTGCAGCGTGCTGCCGTTTATGCCCAACGGCCTCGTGCCTTACGTCGCCGCGCGCACGAAGATCGCCAGCGGGCAGTATTTCCTCGCGGTCTATTTCGGCAGCATGCCCGCGCTGCTCTTCCTCTGTACGCTCGGCAGCGGCATTTTAAACGGCAACTTTGTCATCGTCGGCATCCTCGTCGGCTTTATCGTCCTTACGGCGCTTCTGTTCCTGCTGGCCAGAAAGCGCAGCGGCGACTGGCTCGAGCTGTTCCGCTCGCGCGTCCTGTCCAGGATCGAGGAGGACGCGCCGGTCGAACCGGTCGAGGAGGATGCGCAGGAGGCGGGTTTAACCGAGGACACGGGGATGCGGCACGCGGATGCAAGCGAACCGGCCGTGCCGCGGGGCATGGAAGACCTGCAGGAGGGCGGCGCCGAGTAGGCGCGCCCCCTCTTCCTTTTACACGCCGTCTGTCCATAAACCCTTGCGAACACCGGGTAATTTTGATATCGTAATATCGGCATCCGAAGAGTAGGCTGCGTTTACGGCTGATCTCTGTGACTTCGCGTCAGGCGGATGCCATTTTTTTTGCCGTTCGGCTGCTCATTATTCCTCCGCCGCGTCGGCCGCGCGGTTCATCTCCAGAAGCTTCATCGAGATCAGCAGATAGAAGAACGTCGCGTCGTCGTCGAGATCGATCGAGAACAGCTCGCGGATGCGCTCGAGCCGGTACAGAAACGTGCTGCGGTGGATGAAGAGCTCCTTGGCGGTCTTGAGCGCGTTGAAGCGGTTGCGGACGTACCGCTCGAGCGTCTTGTAGTACTCCGTGCCGTGCGTTTCGTCGTGGCGACGGAGAGACAGCAGGTTCTTTGCGCACACCGCGTGGATGGGCAGCTCGCGCACGGCCTGCTCGAGCAGGTAGTTCTGCGCGATGCCGTCGAAGCGCAGCGTCCAGTGGTACGACTGCTGACGGCATGCGTATTCGAGCGCGATCCGCGCCTGCCGGTGACAGTAATACATGTCCGAAAAGCCCGTCACCTCGTTGCCCGCGCCGACCTTCAAGAAATTGTCGCGGAAGAAATACACGTTCTGTCGGATCACGTCGTCCGCACCGCCGCCGTGCAGCGTGAGGTTGACGACGAGCACGACGTTGCCGCCGTGCTCGAACGCGAGCGCGTGCGGGATGCGCTGCTCGATGGCCGCGCACAGCACGCGCACGGAGTACGTCTTGGAATCAAACGCCGCCACACGCACGGCAAAGCAGCAGTACGCGTGCGTCTTCAGCCACCCCAGGTCCGAAAGGCCGTTCGCGATCGGCGTCTGGTCGGCCGTCTCGCTCGAGACCGCGCCGCGCAGCAGCGCCTCCGCGCGGCCCGCGCGGCTCTCCTTCTGCGGCGCGCGGCCCGGATAGCGCGCGCCGGGCAGCATCGCCTCGATGTACTGCGACGCGCGCTCGAGCAGCGGCGCGTCGCCCGGCAGAAACGCGCGGGAGGCCGCAACGGCGAGCACGCAGTAACTCGGCGCGCCCTGCTCGAACAGGCTGCACGACAACAGGTCCGGCCCGCCGTCCGCCGCGCGCACAAGCGACGCGCGCCGCGGCCCCTTGGGGGAAAGCGCGTGCCGGTCGCGCCGGACGCGCTCCATAACGTCGGGAGGAAGCTGTTTCTCCAAAAACTCCGGCGTTTTTGCAAAGCCGTCCGACCGCGCCGTAACGGAAAAATCGCCGGCGCAGACCGCGATGGGATTGCCCAGCACGGCGGCGGCGCAGTCGAGCAGCTCCGAGATGCTCCCGCCGCCCTCGGCGATCTGCCGCAGACTGTCGTCCCAAACCTCATAGCGGTCGAATATATCCTGCACACTGTTGCATAGCTCTGCACCGTCCACCGCGCCGGGAAGTGCCACGGCGCTGCGCGCGGCCGCGCCGGACAGCTTCGCTTCCGCGCCGATGCACAAAAGAAGCGCCGGGCCGCGCATCGGCGGCAGCGCGCCCGCAAGGTCGGCGGCGCGGCAGATATAGGTCCTGTTCTGCGAAATTTCCATGCCGCGGCGAAAAAACAGCGGCCGCCCGACAAGCGTGCGCTCGTCCGCGTCGACCTTGCGCGGCAGCTCGCAGACCTCGGAAAGCTCGCGCAGAAGCAGCGCGGCGCTCAACAGCATAGCCCTACCCCTCCGTCAAATGATGCTACAAATTGTATGAAATTCGACGATGAATGTCAATACTATGCCGGATATACGCGGCCTTTTTGCTTTGCTAAAATAGGACACAGCGACATATATGGAAGGAATTTTTCCGGCAAATGATACTGATCGGCGAAAAACTAAACGGCTCCATCCCCGCCGTCGGCGCGGCCATCGCGGCGCGGGACTCCGATTTTCTGCGCGAACGCGCGCGCGCGCAGGCCGAAGCGGGCGCGGCCTACATCGACGTGTGCGCGTCCGTGCCCGAGGAGATCGAGGTCGAGACGCTCGGCTACCTCATCGGCCTCGTGCAGGAGGTGTGCGATACGCCCGTCTGCATCGACAGCCCCAGCCCGCGCTCGCTCGTCGCGGCGATGCCGTTTTGCAAAAAAGCCGGCCTCCTCAACTCCGTCTCGCTCGAAGGCGACAAGATCGACGTCGTGTTCCCCGCCATCCGCGGTACGGACTGGGGCTGCGTCGCGCTTTTGTGCGACGATTCCGGCATCCCGCGCACAATCGAACGGCGCATGCAGGTGTTTGCCGGCATCCTCGCGCGCGCGGAAGAGTTCGGCATTTTGCCGGAGCGGCTGTACATCGACCCGCTCGTCGTCGCGCTCTCGACCAGCGAGGACGCGCTCGGCACGTTCACGGCATGCTGCAAAAAAATCCGCGAGCTTTCGCCCGCCGTGCACATCACGAGCGGGTTGAGCAACATCTCGTTCGGTCTGCCGAACCGCAGGAGCATCAATCAGGCGTTCATGGCGCTTGCCATGGCCGCCGGCATGGACAGCGCGATCGCGGACCCGACGAGCCGCGCTCTTGCCGGCATCGTATACGCCACGGAGGCGCTGCTCGGGCGCGATGAATGCTGCCTCGACTATATCAAAGCGTTCCGGCAGGGCCGGATCGGCCCGGAGAAATAGCCTGCGCTTCGGGCGGCTGCTGCCCATTTTCCGCCCGGCAAGTTTTTAACGGAGGGAACGAACCTTGTCCAGGATTTCTGAAATTTCCGAAGCCGTCGCGTCCGGCGGCCACAAGCTGATCGAAGCGCTCGTGCGCGAGGCGCTCGCGGAGGGCGTCGACGCCGCCGCGATCCTCAACGAGGGCATGATCGAGGCCATGGCCGTCGTCGGCGCGCGGTTTCAGTCCGGCGAGATCTTCGTGCCGGAAATCCTTATCGCGGCGCGCGCGATGAAGAAGGGCGTCGAGGCGCTGCGGCCCTACCTGTCCGCGGGCGCGGCCGGCGCCAACGGCACGGTGATACTCGGCACCGTGGCGGGCGATCTGCACGACATCGGCAAGAACCTCGTCGGCATGATGATCGAGAGCGCGGGCTTTACGGTCATCGACCTCGGCGTCGACGTGCCCGCCGAGAAGTTTGTTGAGACGGTGCGCGAGAACCCCGACGCCAAGATCGTCGCGCTCTCGTCGCTTCTGACCACGACGATGCCGTCGATGCGCGTCACGGTGCGCGCGCTGCGCGCGGCCTGCGAGGG
>CAZKGE010000048.1:0-11104 GCA_964552065.1 uncultured Oscillospiraceae bacterium
CGCGCGAACAACGGCCAGTATGTCGAGCAGCAGCTCACGGTCACGCTGGGCAGCAAGGCGGATATGAAGCAGTCGTAAGGAAGGGAACGAAGGGATACGTTTGAGGGCTTTGCCCCCAAGGTCCCGTCCGGGGGCTTTGCCCCCGGGCCCCCACCAAAGGGACTAGTCCCTTTGGAAACCCGCAGGAGCAGCGGCATCGGACACGAACGTACCCCCCAAAACACCAGCCTCCCGCATCTTTTGCTTCTTTTCTTTAAGAAAAGAAGCGGAGGTTTGGAGGCGGAGCCCCCAACGTCCCTTCCAACGTCTCCTCATATTGATCCAAAGCAAAAAGGAGCGGGCAACCCCGCTCCTTTCCTATCCCAGCTCCAAAACGCACGCGTCCTATTCGGCGGCCTCCGGCGGGGCGGGCGCGACCTGCTCGGCGGTCTCGGCCGGATGCTTTTTGCTCCAGCGGTCCATGAAGAACGAAGCGGTAAATCCGGCCGCGGCGGCGCCGACGCAGAGCAGCGCCTCGGCCGCGCCCGAGAACGAGGTGGGGATGATCGGCAGTGTGGACGCGATGACAAAGCCGATCACGCAGTGGAACGCGATGCCGTAATGCTTCTCAAACAGGCGGCTGACGAGCCGGGCTAAGAGCAGCACGGTGGCGGCGATGCCGATCGCAAACGGGAGGAGCACGACGGGGTCGAGGCGCGAAATGCCCTCCGAGAGCGGCTGGTACAGGCCAAACAGGATCAAAAGCGACGACGAGCTCATGCCGGGTACGATCAGGCTGATCCCCCAGAGCACGCCGCAGAACACGTACCAGCCAAAAGACGGTACGAGCGCAGTCTGCGCGCCGGACTTGACGAGATGGAAAAACGCCCAAAGCGTCGCGGTGCTCAGCGCGAGCGCGGCCCACATGGGCTTTGTGCGCCCGAAGCGCGCGGATTCGCCAAACAGCGACGGGAACGTGCCGAGAATCAGGCCGATGAACAGGCTCGTCACGACGGCGGCGTCCTGCTCGAGGAAATTCGCGATTACGCCGGCCAACAGAATGAAGCCGAGCGCCCAGCCGACGCCGACGGGGATGAGCAGCTTCCAGTAGCGCAGAAAGTTGCGGATCGGGTGGGACAGCATCGCCATCATGGGCTGGTAGATGCCGAACGCGACGCAGAGAACGCCGCCGGAGATGCCGGGAAGGATCGCGCCCGCGCCGATGACGGCGCCCTGGAACATGCGGACTAGAATGGTGCGCGGCGAAAAACTTACGCGTGGTCTGTCAGTATCTGTCATTTCCATACTCCTTGCCCCTCTAGTATACGACGAAAAAAACGGATAGGGCAACGCGAACTTATGACGAAAATGCAAAAATTGCGATTTTTCATGCGATTCTCATGCTTTTTCCCCGCGGCATACGCACCCGCGCGGCCGCGCGCAACGCCGAAACCGAAAAAATTCCCGTTTGCGCCCGCGCATCAATCAAAACGCCCGCCGAAGGGGAATACGGCGGGCGTTTTCGGGTTTTTGCGCTCGTTTTCAGCGCAAAATCATGCGCGCGTCGGCGACGACGGCGCCCTGTTCGTACGCAAACACGGGGTTGAGGTCGACCTCGGCGATCTCCTCGTGGCGGAACATCAAAAGCGACAGCTTAGCGAGCATGCCGGCGAGCGCCTCGACGTCGCAGGGCTTGGTGCCGCGCGCGCCGGAGAGCAGCTTATACGCCTTGACGGAGCGGATCATGGAAAGCGCCTCGTCGTGCGAGAGCGGCGCGACCATCAGCGAAATATCGCGCATGGTCTCGGTGAACACGCCGCCCAGGCCGAACACGGCCACGGGGCCGAACGTCGCGTCGCGCACGAGGCCCATGATGACCTCGACGCCTTTAGCGAGCATCGGGTACAGGATCACGCCGGAGAAGTCGTGGCCGTCGCACACGGCCTTGAGCGCGGTAAACGCGGCTTCGGCTTCCGCTTCGTTCTTGATGTTCAGCTTCACGCCGCCGACGTCGGACTTATGCAGAATGTCGCGCGAAACGATCTTCATGCAGACGGGGAAGCCGAGCGCTTTGGCGATTGACGCGGCCTCGGCGGCACTGTGCGCGACGCTGTGCGGCGGCGTGGAGATGCCGAGGTTGTCCAGGATTTCCATCGCGTCCGGTTCGAGTATGAAGTCCTTGCCGAGCGGCTTTGCCGCAGCGTCCGCGCGCAGCAGGCCGCGCTTACCGGTGTCGTAGCACAGTGCGGACAGGCCGACGGCCGCACACTCCCCGGAGGGGAAGCAGGGCACGGAGGCGTGTTCCAGCGCGGCAAGCGCAAGGTCGATGTCCGAGCCGACCGCGAACTGCGCGAGCACGGGCTTGCCGTGCTTTTTCGCTGCGGCGGCGACGGCCTCGGCGACCGGCAGGGCGGCGAGGTACGGCGTGCCGACGTAGATCACGACGGCCGCGTCGAACGCGGGCAGACAGATGTCGAGCGCCGCGCCGTAGTGTTCGCCGGTACCCTCGACCGTGACGTCGATCGGGTTGGCAAGGCCGGAGAGCGGCGGCAGGACCTCGCGGAGCTTTGCTTTGAGCGCGTCGTCGGGCGCGGCGGCGTCGAGGCCGAGCTGGGCCAGCCGGTCCGCGGTCAGCACGCCCGGGCCGCCGCTGTTCGTGACGACCGCCACGCGCTTGCCGAGGCCCTTTGCCTTCGGAAAGGCCGCGAACGCTCTGCATGCGTCGACCATCTCGGCCACGGACGCGACGCGCAGTGCGCCGCATTTGGCAAACGCCGCGCCGTACGCGTCGTCGGAGCCGGCCATGGCCCCGGTGTGGGACTGCGCCGCGCGCGCGCCGGTGCTCGTGCGGCCGGACTTGATGATGACGACGGGCTTCTTGGCGGTGGCGTCGGACAGCGCGTCCATAAACGCCCGGCCGTCCTTGACGTTTTCGACGTACATGGCGATCACGTCCGTACCGGGGTCGTCGGCCAGGCCGGAAAGCAGCGTGACGGCGTTGAGGTCCGGTCCGTTGCCGTAGCTTAGGAACTTGGCAACGCCGAGTCCGCGCGCTTTTGATTCGCTCATGAACACGCCGCCGATGGCGCCGCTCTGCGAGATCAACGACACGCGGCCTTTGCCCGGCGCGGCCTCGAGCGTCGCCACGAGACCGATCTCGGTGTTCACGATGCCCGCGCAGTTCGGGCCGACGTAGCGGATACCGTATTCCTTGGCCGCGTCCGCGACCGCGCGCTCAAGCTCCGCGTTGCCAGCCTCCGAAAAGCCGGAGGAAATGATGACCGCGGCGGTAACGCCCGCCTTGCCCGCGTCGCGCAGCACGTCCGGCACGGTCTGCGCCGGGGACGCGATCACGATAAGGTCGACGGGGACGGGGATGTCGGAAACGGAGACATAGCCCGCCTGGCCGCGTACGCCCGCGGCCTTGGGGTTGACGCAGTAGATGGATTCATAGCCGCCGTCCAGGATACGCTCGGCGAGCACCGCGCCGAGCTTGCCCGGCGAGGCCGAGCCTGCGACCGCCACGGCGCGCGGGTACAGCATGGCGTGCAGCGCGGCGTTCTTCATACGCCCTGCCCCGCGGCATACGCCGCTTTATTTGCGTCCGCGCCCTTGGGGAAGCGGGAGACGACGGCCGAGAGCAGCTCGTCGGCGGTGAACAGCTTGCCGACGGCGGTGTGCCTCTGCGCCGCGCCGAGCAGGAACACGTTGGCCGCGGCGCCCGCGGGCAAAGCGTCCGGGTCGACGAAGAAATAGTGTGCGCCGTGCCCCTCGGCGGCTGCGCGCACGACCGGCTCGTCCGGGTACGGAGCCTTGCCGAGCATGACCTCGGTGGGCAGGAAGCGCGAGCCGAACACGAGCATGTCGCCGCCTTTTTTAAGGTAGTCGACGGCCTTCAGGCTCTCGCAAAGCTCCATGGAGATCACCACGTCCGCGTTGGCAAGCGGAATCTCGGGGCCGGCGGAAGCGTCGCCGAAGCGGAGCTGCGCCTTGACGAAGCCGCCGCGCTGCGCCATGCCCTTGGTGGGGAAGTAGCTGCACGGAATGCCCTTTGTCATGGCGGCGGAGAGCAGGATGTCGGCGATGGTGAGCACACCCTGGCCGCCGACGCCGACGAGGTAGAGGTCCAACCTATCCATGTTCACGCCTCCTTCTGAATTGCCGAGAAACGGCATGAGAACTGGCAGATCCCGCAGCCGTTGCACAGCGTCTGGTCGATCGAAACGGTCTCGCCGTCGAACACGAGCGAGGGGCAGCCGGTCGTGCGGATGCAGACCTTGCAGCGCGTGCACTTCTCGGGGTCGATGGTCATCTTCGAGTAGCGGATCTTGCGGCGGCTCGCCTGAATCGCGCACTCGCGCCGCGCGAGGATCACCTTCACGCCGTCCTTTGCGAGCATGTCGGACAGAGTCTGGGTCATCTTCGGCACGTCGTACGGGTCGACGATGACAAACTCCTTTACGCCGAGCGCGGGGATGATGTTCGCGATGTCGACGCGGTTGCAGTCCGCGTTCCGCTGGAACCCCATGTCCGTGCCGGGGTTGACCTGCATGCCGGTCATGGCGGTCCAGCCGTTGTCCATGATGATGGCGGTCATGTTGACGTTGTTCCAGACCGCGTTGATGAGGCCCGGTATGCCGCCGTGGATGAACGTCGAGTCGCCGATCGTCGCGATCAGCGGCGTCTTGACGCCCGCATACGCAAAGCCCTGCGCGAACGGGATCGACGCGCCCATCGAGATCTCGGTCCACAGCGTGTTGAACGGCGGGCTCATGCCAAGGATCGTGCAGCCGATGTCGCCGGTGACGACCGCGTTGTTCGCGTTGAGGCCGAGCTTCTTCAGCGCGGCGTTGATCGAGAGGAACGTGCCGCGGTGCGGACAGCCCGCGCAGACGCCGATCGGCCGCGCGGCGCAGCTCTTGACCGCGTCCGAGCGCGCGGGCAGGCCGGAAACGTCCGCGCCGACGGCGGTAAGCAGCGCCTTTGCCACGGTGAGCGCGTCGAAGCTGCCGATGCGCGACAGCGTGCCGTCCTCTTTGCCGAGGATACGGATCGTTTTGCCGAGCTTCTGCGCCGTGATGTACAGCGCGTGCTCGACGTACGGCTCGTTTTCCTCCAATACGACGATCGTGTCGCAGCTCTTGACGAGCGCGGCGAGCTCCTCGCCAGGCGCGGGCACGGTGGTTTTGACGGACAGGCGCGAAAACGCGGGAATCTTCGCGTGCTGCTCCGCAAGAGACACGCCCTCGTCGACGTAGCGGCCCATCACGCCCACGGCGACGACGCCGAGCGTAGTACCGGTGACGAGCTGGAACGCGTTGATTTTGTCCTCGCGAATCAGCGTTTCGGCCTTGGCCAGCCTCGCGATGAGGTCGCGGTGCTGGTCCATGCAGATCTTCGCGCCGGCTTTGGTGTACTTTTCGATGTCCTTATCGAGCGCTGCTTCGCGCGCGGGCTGCGGCATAAAGTCCGGCAGGTCGAGCGTCTCGTGCGCGAGCGACACGCTCGTGACGGAGCGCAGCATGACCGGCGAACCGATCCGCTCGGACAGCGAGAACGCGTACTCGGTCAAAGAGTAGGAATCCGAAACGCTCGTGCAGTCGATCACAGGCATGTCGCTCATCTTGGCAAAGCCGCGCACGTCCTGCTCCGGCATGCCCGCGGACACGCCGGGGTCGTCGCAGACGTACAGCACGAGCGCGCCCTTGCAGCCGGAGTAGACGACGGAGATGAGCGAGTCGTAGCAGACGTTGAGGCCGGACATCTTCATCGTGCACAGCGCGCGCTGGCCCGCCCAGGACGCCGCCGCGGCGATCTCGAACGCGACCTTCTCGTTCGTGCTCCACTGCACCTCGATGCCCGGCAGCTTTTTTACAAGGAGGCTCCCGATGGCCTCGCTCGACGGCGTGCCGGGGTAGCCCGTGATGACCGTCGCGCCCGCGTTGACGGCGGCGAGGGCGACGGCTTCGTTTCCGCTGATGCTCCGGATCATAAAGTACCTCCCGATACCGCGATTTTCTGCAATTCCGTCAGTGCCGCGATGAAGCGCCTGTTTTCCGGCATGGTGCCGACCGTGACGCGCAGCGACGTAGCAAAGCCCCACTGCGTGGCCGGGCGCACGATGATGCCGCGCTTTAATAGCGCGCGGGACAGCTTGTCGGCCGGAATCTGGGCGTCGACGAACACGAAGTTCGCGTAGGACTTGGCGTACGGCATGCCGAGCGATTCGAACGAGCGGTAGAAGTAGTCCCGCCCCTCGGCGTTGAGCCGCACGACCTCGTTTAAAAATTCGTCGTCGGCAAGCGCCGCGACGGCGCCGGCCTGCGCGACGCGGTTGACGGGGAACGGCGGCAAAACGCGCAGCAGGATGTCGGCCAGCGCTTTCTTCAGCACCGCGTAGCCCACGCGCACGCCCGCCAGGCCGTAGATCTTGCTGAACGTGCGCACGACGATCACGTTCTTGCCCTGCTTGACGTAGTCGACGCCGTTTTTGTACTCCGGGGACTGCGCAAACTCAGCGTACGCCTCGTCGAGAACGACGATGCAGCGCTCCGGCACCCGCGCGAGGAACGCGTCGAGCGCGGCCGTTTCCAGGATCGTGCCGGTGGGGTTGTTCGGCGTGCAGAGGAATATCAGCTTCGTTTTTTCCGTGATGGCGGCGTTTACCGCGGCGAGGTCGTAGCGGTGGTCGACGAGCGGCACGCGCACGAGCATGCCGCCCATGATCTCGGTCGACGACTCGTAGGTCTTGAACGACGGGCTGCCCACGATGGCCTCCTCGCCCTCGTTGAGGAACGCGGAGCAGATCATGTTGATCACGTGGTCGCCGCCGTTGCCGACGACGATGCAGTCGCGGTCGACGCCGAGCCTTGCCGAGAGCGCGTCGCGCACGGCCGGGCTGCTGCCCTCGGGGTACATGTAGCAGCGCTCGAGCTCTTGGTGCATGGCCTCAAGCGCCTTGGGCGACGTGTGCAGCGGGTTCTCGTTGGAAGCCAGCTTGATGATGTCGGTCAGCCCGTATTCGCGCTGAACCTCCTCAACAGGCTTGCCGGGAATGTAGGGGGACATGTCCATGATACCGTGTCTTGCGAGCGCCGTTACATCCATAAATTCGAACCTCCGGACGATGTAATATGAAGTTTTTTGCGTTTCCGCGGGGGCAATTTTGTTAAACAATATGTTAACAAAAGTTCAACAATTCGTCAAGAACATTCTGCGTCCTTGACGCGCGATAAAAGCGCATAGTAAAATCGAGCAGACCGATTGAAAAGGGGGCCGGATCATGCGCGAAATGCTGCTCGACGCGCTGTGCCGCACGGCGTCGGCGCTTGCGGAGATGTTCGGGAGAAACTGCGAGACGGTGGTGCACGATTTTTCCAACGCGGACTGCCGCATCGCCGCGATCTACAACGGCCACGTGTCCGGCCGCACATTGTTCTCGACCGAAACGATCTACGGCGTGACGATCTCGTCCGAGGACTGCAAGGAGCTGATTCCGGATGCGGACTATATCAACACGATGGTCGTGACCCGCGACGGCCGCCGGATCAAGACCACGTCGGTCAACTACATCGGCGAGGGCTATCACTACGTGCTCGGCGTCAATTTCGATACCACGGCCATCCACGCGGCCGACGCGATTCTGCGCGACCTCGACATGGCGGACGGGGACTTCGACGCGTCGCCCCTGGCCGACAAAAAGCTGTCCGAGGCGTTCGACCGCTGCCTGTCCGTCATCAACAAGCCCGTAGCGGACTTGACCAAGCGCGAGCGGCTGCAGATCGTGTCCATGCTCAACGACGGCGGGCTCTTCTCCATACAAAAAGCCGTCCCGTACGTGTCCGAACGGTTCGGCGTCTCACGCTTTACGGTCTATAACTATCTCAACGAAATCAAAAACTGAACGGGAAACCGGTTAACGATCGGCAAGCGCGGTCTGGTCCTCGATCTCGGCAAGGCGGCGGCTCTTTTGCTTCCACTCGCCCGAGCGGAAGCGGAGAAGCGTGAGTATGCCGCGCAGCGCGAGGTCTATGGTCATGGCGTACCACGCGCCGTCGAGGCCGAGATTCAGCACGCGCACGAAGAACAGCGCGAACGGCAGCCGTACAAAAAGCATGCACACGATGCCGATCAGGAGCGGCGCCACGGCGTCGCCCGCGCCGCGCAGCGCGCCGGAGGTCACGATCGCCACGGCGAACAGCGGCTCGACGAACGCCACGATGCGCAGCGCGGACGCGCCGGCCTCGCAGACCGCGGGGTCCGGCGTAAACAGCCGGATCAGCGGCAGCGCGAAGACGTACATGAGCGCGCTGACCACGACCATGACGGCGACGCTTAAGCCGATGTTGATGTACCCGTGCCGCTCGGCCGTGTGTTCGTCGCGCGCGCCGAGCGCCTGCCCGACCATGATGATGGCCGCCGCGGAAAAGCCGTAGGCGGGGTTGTAGCAGATGCCCTCCGCCGTCGTGGCCAGGTAATGCGCGGACAGCGCCACGGTGCCGAGCGACGAGATCACCGACATGAACAGGATCAGGCCGACGCTGATGACCGCGCGCTCGGCCGCAATCGGCGTGCCGATGCGCAGTATGTTCGACGCACCCTGCTTTTTGAGCGAGTAGTCCGAGCGCAGCGTAAAGCGCATCTCGTCGGTGCGCTTGGCCATGACGAACAGCATGAACACGCCGGAAAGGCCGATGGCGATCACGCTCGAGATGGCCGCGCCGCGCACGCCGAGGTTTGCGCCCCACACGCGGACGCCGCCGAGCAGACCGAGCGTGCGGCTGGGGTAGATGAGGAAGAAATTGCCGAGCACGTTGAGCAGGTTGACGAGGATCGAGACCACCATCGGCAGCCGCGTGTTGCCGCCGCCGCGCACGACGCCGTAGAGCGTGAGCGCGACAAAATTCGGCATGTTCGACAGGCTGATGATGCGCATGTACGCCACGGCGTCCGGCACGACCGCGGGCTCGGCGTGCATCCAGACGGGGAAGTGCGGCGCGACGAGCAGCATCACGCCCGTCATGAGGAGCCCGAGCAGCGCGCTCATGGTCAGCGCCTGCCGCGCGTACGCGCCGGCGGTCCCGGTGTCGCCCGAGCCGTAGCAGCGCGCGATGAGCACCGTCGCGCCGCCCGAGACCATCATCGAGAGCGCGTTCATCAGCCACATCGGCGACGCGTTGAGCGCCGCGGCGGCGGTCGCGGCCGCGCCCAAAGAGCCCACCATCGCCGTATTGACGATGCCGATCAAAGCGCCCATGATATTTTCGAATATGGCGGGCACGGCGAGCACGAATACCTTGCCGACATCGTGCCGCGCCGCGGCCGCTTTTTCGCCCGTTTCCACCGTATGCTTTTCCTGTTCCCGACCGGGCACGACCCCGCGCTGGCATGCGCCCCGTTTTTTCGGGGCGATTGCGATACTATATCACGTTGCCGCCCGGGTTAAAAGAGTTTTTTACGCTGTCAGGTCGTGCGCGAAGCGCCGGATGCTCTCGCGCTTTCCCGCGACCACGATGACGTCGCCGGCGTACAGCGCCTGATGCGGCTCGACCTCAATCTGGGTCTCGCCCTCGTGCTTGACGGCGATGATGTTGAGCCCGTAGTTTTTGCGCAGGTCCAGCTCGAGCACCGTCTTGCCGGAGACGCGTTCGGTCAGCATCAGCTCGGAGATGTCCACCTCGCTCGACAGCGAGATGTACTCCATGATCTGCGAGGTCACGAGCCGGTTGCCGAGGCGCACGGCCATATCGTGGTCGGGATAGACGACCTCCGCGCCGAGCTTTTCGAGCACGAACCCGTGCTCGGGGCTTATGGCCTTGGCGATCACGTGCGGCACGCCCATGGCGATCACGTTGAGCGTGGTCAGTATGCTCGTGTCGATCTTTTCGCCGATGCAGACGATGACCGTGTCGCAGTTCTGGATACCGGCCTCCTGCAGCGCCTCCTTGTGCAGCGCCTCCACCATGAACGCGTGCTCCGTAAATGCCGCGGCGTCGCGGACCTTCTCGGGGGTGCCGTCGAGCACGAGGACCTCGCTGCCCAGTTCGGCCAGCGTCTTGGCCAGCGCGAAACCGAACCTGCCGAGTCCGATCACCCCAAACAGCGCGTGCTGCTTTTTTGACATACCGTTTATTCCCTCCGTTTTATTATCCGATCGTGACGGATTCCTCGGGATACGACACCACGGAATCCGGCTTGAACAGCCAAAGCGACGCGGCCGTCAGCGGGCCGAGTCTGCCGATGTACATGGTCAGCACGAGCACGGCCTTGCTCGCCGGCAAAAGGTCGGGCGTGATCCCCGTCGACAGCCCGACTGTGCCGAACGCGGAGACGACCTCGAACAAAAGCTGCAGGAGGGTTTTATCCTTCTCCAGCACGCAGAGCGCGAACGTGGACGCCGTCACGAGGCAGACCGCGAGGAACGCGATCACGAACGCCTTGTGGATCACGTCGCGTGGGATGTTGCGATGGAAGGCGGAGCTTTTCTGGTTCGTCGCGGACGCGTACACGGCGTGCAGCAGCACATAGAACGTGGTGGTCTTGATGCCGCCGCCCGTCGAGCCCGGCGACGCGCCGATAAACATCAGCACGATCAGCGCGAGCAGGCCCGCGTTGGTGAACGTGCCGAGCGGGTATGTCGCAAACCCGGCCGTGCGCGCCGACGTGCTGTGGAAGAACGCGCCGAGCCACGTGATGCGCTCGGTCGACCGAAGCAGCAGCGTGCCCAAAAGGAGCAGCGCCGCGGTCATCGTCAGCACGATCTTGGTGTGCAGCGAGCACGCGCGGAAGCTCCTTTTTTCGGCGATCTCGTGGATGACGTAGAACCCGAGGCCGCCGCAGATGATGAGCGTGCAGGTCGTCACGTTGAGCAGCACGTCGCCGCGGTAGTCCGTCAGGCCGCGGAAGCCGCCGATGAGGTCGAAGCCGCAGTTGTTGAAGGCGGACACGGCGTGGAACGCGCTGACGCCGACCGCCTTCCAGAACGGGAACTGCCGGCGAAACGACAGGAAGCTCAGCGCCATGCCGATCGTTTCAAACGCGACGGTCGTCGTCAAAACGGACTTGACCAGCCGCAGCACGCCGCGGAACGACTGATAGTTCAGCCCCTCCTTGGCGAGCAGCCGCT
>CAZKGE010000048.1:11114-11673 GCA_964552065.1 uncultured Oscillospiraceae bacterium
TCGCGCATGCCGATTTTCTTGCCCGAGAAGATGATGAAGCCCACGCCGATGGAGGCCACGCCGAGGCCGCCGACCTGGATGAGCAGCGCCACCACGACGCGGCCGAACACCGTGAACGTGTCCGCGATGTCGATGGACGCAAGGCCCGTGACGCAGACCGCGCTCGTCGACGTAAATAGCGCGTCGATCACCGATACATTGACGCCCCGGTTGCGCGACACGGGGAGCAGAAGGAGCAGCGTGCCCAGCAGAATAACGCCGGCAAAGCCGAGGGAGATCATTCGACCGGGCATGAGTTTTTTGCGGGCCACAGTAATTCCTCCGTCAGGATTGCTGATTGTGCCGCCGACCGCTATCTGGGGCGGACGGCGTCAGGTATTGATGATCGCGATGCTCTCCACCACGTCCGCGACGTGCTCGCACGCGTCGAAGCAGACCTCGAAGCAGCTGTACACCTCGCGCCAGGCCAGGATGTGCAGCGCGTCCGTCTCGTCGGTGTGCAGACGGTGCATCGCGTGCATATACAGCCGGTCGCCCTCCTCCTCGAGGCGGTTGATCT
>CAZKGE010000049.1:0-311 GCA_964552065.1 uncultured Oscillospiraceae bacterium
TCGCAATGGTCGCACACGCCCCTTTGGGCCTGTGCTCCCTTGCTCACTGGGCCTAATGCCTCGCTTCATCCGCCGCAGGCGGCGCTCGGCTTCGGCCCCCTTTGGAAACCCAATATGTCTTGCGGAGTTTCCGTTGGAAACTCATTCTGAGCGGCATGTTACCAGCGTGTTTTTCCTGAAATTCTTTTGCTTCTTTTCTTTTAAGAAAAGAAGCGGGTGCGCGAGGGCGGAGCCTTCGCAGAAAATCCGTTCCTTACCAAAAAACCGGCGGGGGCGGGCAGCCTGTCCGCCCCCGCCCCCTGCTACAGATC
>CAZKGE010000049.1:321-11399 GCA_964552065.1 uncultured Oscillospiraceae bacterium
TTTTGCTTCTTTTCTTTTAAGAAAAGAAGCCGTATTTCCATCCGTTCCTTCCCAAAAACCGGCGAAGGCGGACTCCGTCCGCCCTCGCCTCCTGCTTACAGATCGTCCGCATCCTGTACGGGACGACCCCCGTTTTCAGCCGTGCCGGTATAACTGCCCTGCACGTCCAAAAGGATTCCCCCAGCGTTTTTTCCGGGCCAGCGTCGCTCTACGGCCGCCGGCCGTCTGGCCCGCCGTATGAAAAACGGCATGTCAGAACTGGTACTCGTTGCCCCGCGGAGTCTGCTGCTGCTTCTGCTGCTGCTGTTTCTGCTGTTGCTGCTGCTGCTGCTTCTGCCGCTGCTGCTCGTAGTTCTTTTCCTCGTTGATCGACATACGGTTCTCCTTTCTGTAATTTGGGGAATCGGCGAACGAGAAAATTCCGTTCGCACAATCATAGTCTGCCCTTTCGGCGCCGTCTTAACAGGGCAAAACGCAAAATACAGGAATTGCTTTTTGTTTTTTATGCGCAAAAGTTCCGAAAAAGCGCCGCGCTTGCACAAGGTATACGGCGGGCGTATAATACAACATGTCGGGAGAGTTTCATAAAAAAGGAGCGGATATGGCAGAGATTGACGACGCCGGGCGCGTCCATTTGATCGGCATCGGCGGCTGCAGCATGAACGGAATCGCGCAGATCCTTCAGGCGCAGGGGCACGATGTGACGGGCTCGGACCGCGAAAAGACGCAGTTCACCGAGGCGCTGGACAGGGCCGGCATCCCGTACTCGCTTGGGCACACGGGCGAGTACGTGCGCGGCGCGGACCTTGTGATCTACTCCGCCGCGATCAAAAGCGACAATCCCGAGCGTGTGCTGGCCGAGTCGCTCGGCATTATGCAGCTTGAGCGCAGCGTGGCGCTCGGGCAGATTTCCGGCCGCTTCGGCAGCGTCGTGGCGGTCGCGGGCTGCCATGGCAAGACGACGATCACGTCGATGCTCGCGCTCGTCAACGAGCTTGCCGGCACGAACGCCACGGTGCATGTGGGCGGATATGTGGAGTTCCTTAGCGGCGGCGTGCGCGTGGGCGGCAGAGAACTGTTCATCACGGAGGCCTGCGAATATGTTGAGAGCTTTCTGACGCTCCGGCCGACGATCGCGCTCATCAACAACATCGACGACGACCACCTCGATTATTTCCGCGATATCGGGCATATCGAGCGCGCGTTTGAAAAATTTGTCGCGCTTTTGCCGGCGGACGGCGTGCTGCTCGCGTGCGCGGACGACGCGCGTACAGCCTCGCTTGCCGCGCGCTGCGGCCGGAAGGTTCTCTCCTACGGGCTGACGCAGGGCGACATCACGGCAAAAAACATCCGGTTTGACGAGCGCGGCGCGGCGTCGTTCGACGTGTTCGAGCGCGGGACATTGCTCGGGACCGTGCGCCTTGCGGTGCCGGGCACGCACAACGTAGTGAACGCGCTCGGCGTATGCGCGGTGTGCCGGACGCTCGACATCCCTTTTTCCGTGTACGCCGAGGCGATGGAGCGGTTTTCCAACACGAAGCGGCGGTTTGAATACTACGGCGAGCGCGGCGGGATCAACGTCTATCACGACTACGGTCACCATCCAAACGAGATCCGCGCCACGCTCGAGGCGGCGTCGCGCGTGCCGCATAACCGCCTTTTCTGCGTGTTCCAGTGCAACAGTTTTACGCGCGCCAGGACGCTGTTTATCGAGAACGTGACCTGTTTTGCCGACGCGGACGCCGTGCTCGTGCCGGACATCTACCCGGGGCGCGAGCAGGACACGGGCGAAGTGCACGCGCGCGACATGGTCGCGGGCATCAACGCGTTCTCCGATAACGCGCTGTACCTCGGCACGTTCGAGAACATCCGCGCGTGGCTCGACGAAAACGGGCGGCCGGGCGATCTGGTCGTCACCGTCGGCTCCGGCGACGTCTACCGCCAGACAAGGAAGCTGTTGTAGGGGCCGTTGTGGCGGGCGGAATTGAAACATACAAGCGTATAACACTGCATCCGGCGGCTGCGTCGCCCCTCGTGCAGGGGCGTAAAACCGGCGAAAGGGGGGCGGGCAGGATTGCGCCTGTTTGGATACCGGCTGGACAAGAGCGTCGCGCTCGAGCGCGTGAGCTTAGGGCCGATGGACGAGCCGGTCTGCCATCGCGGGAGCGCGGTCGGCTGCCTCGTGCTGCACGGCATCGGCGGCACGCCGGCCAACGTGCGCGTCGTGACGGACACTCTTATTGCGGCGGGCTATACCGTAGCGGCCCCGATGATCGCGGGGCACGGCAAGACCGCGGCCGACTTTGCCGCGTCCGCGGACGCCGCGTGGGGAAAAAGCGCGCTCGACGCGTATGACTGGCTGATCGGACAGGGCTGCGAAACGATCGTTTTAATCGGACTATCGCTGGGCGGCCTGCTTTCGGGGCTGCTCGCGGCCGAGAAACCCGTCGCCGGACTCGTGCTGATCTGTCCGCCGGTCGTGATGATGCCGTTCCTCAACTTCTCGCGGCGCGTCAGCTTTTTCGCGCCGTTCGTGCGCTATGAGCCGAAGCGCGCGGAGATGCGCGAGCCGGACCCGGCCGCGAACATGCTCTCCGGCATGGCGACGAAAAAGCTCGTCGACCTTAACCGCTTGCGCAGGCGGCTGATCCGCGCGCTGCCCGAGCTCCGCTGCCCGGTGCTGGCCATCCAGGCCGCCTACGACGACAAAGTGCACCCGCGCACCTACGAAATCCTGCGCGACCGGCTGACCCGGGCGCCGTTTACGCTCAAGCTCATGGAGCACTCGCCGCACGGCTGCACCTACGGCCCGGAGCGCGAAGCCGTGGCCGCCCATGTCGCCGAATTTGTCGCCGCCGTGGTTGACAATATCGCCGCCGCACCGGTATAATCACAAGCGGCGCCCGCCGCGGCCCGCAGGGACCGTGAACGCGCGGCTAGACGCACGATGCATGGCCGCCGCAGAAAAACGCGCCCAGGCAAACTCCAGTGTCCCCGTAGCTCAGCAGGATAGAGCGTCCGCCTCCTAAGCGGAAGGTCGTGAGTTCGAATCTCGCCGGGGACGCCACGTCGCCGTGGACTACGCTCCGCTCGTTTTCGGGCGGAGCGCTGCTCTTTCCGCCCGAAAAGCTCACGCGCTTCGTCATTGCTCCTTTTCCGCAAAAAGCCACGTTCGCATCGGCTAAGCGTTTGCAAGCGCACGTTTTTAACGCCGATTTGCTCACTACCGCCTTTTTGCGGTACCGCCTGCGGCGGGTTAGGATGCGCGGCCATTTTGTCAACATGAAACAGAAGGCCCCGAAAGCGGAAGCTTTCGGGGCTTTGCCTTGTGTCCTGCTTTCGCCCCGAATGTACCGCTCTTTCGGCGGCACTGTAAATGGATTGAAAGCACAGGCGGAAAAACCCGCGCTTGAGAAGGCTGTATCCGGCTATTTAATCTCCTGCTCCAGAGTGTCGAATTCCGGCGTGCTGAAAAACTCGCCAAGGTTTATGTTTAGCCCATCGCACAGCTTTTTGATCGTAACAATGGAAATATCATGGCGGCCTTCATCCAACATGCTGTATACGGTTGAAGGCGTTACACCGGAGCGTGTAGCCAGTTCATTCGACTTGACGCCCTGTTCATAGCATAACTGGCGGAAACGCGCAACGACAGCTTCTTTCACCTGCACTTTAGTTCACCTCAATGCAAACGCAGTAATTCTTACGCATTCGCGTACACAGTGCAAATGAATGCGCGGCTGTGTAGAGCGATCAGCTCTTTTCATCCTCAAATGAAAACTCGTTCAATTCCGGAAAATCCAAAAATTCGGCGAGCGTCATGTTTAGTCCGTTGGCAATATGGTGAATCGTTGTCATCCGCGGGTCCTTGGTAATGCCGCGCACGATGTTGTCTATCGTAGATTGATTCAATCCACACATCTTTGCGAGTCGATTATAAGCAATGCCGCGCTTCTTGCAAAGCGACGATATTCGCATAACGATGATTTCCGAGTATGTCACAGCGGCCCCCTCCTACCTGAATATGGGTTATCCCGTATTTCTATGATAGGAGAGGAAATCATACGATTAACCCGAATTCGGGTTGACAACGACAATTATATCCTGTTACGATTACCTATATACGGGTTAATCGGAGGAAGCTGATGAACCGGGACATACATGCGATCATCCGCGATATAGCGAAACAACAGGGCGTTTCGGAGCGCGAGGTGATCGATGAGATGCAAAAAGCCATTGACGCCGGATACGGCAGCTCTGATCCGGCTGTGCAGGCGCAATGGGCGTCCATGCCCTTTAAAGGCAAGCCGACGCCGCAGGAATTGATCCTCTATCTGGCAGATAAATTGAGATAACGAACGGGCTGTGTTCGATACCCGCATCCCGTTGGTCTATGGTATAATACTCGCAAAACAGACGTTGGACCGGCACGGGAGCAAGACTTTTATGCACGAAGACCCCATCGTCGCCAGATCTTGCGGGGCGACAGCCCTCGCAACCCCCCGCCCCGCCCTACAGCAGCGAGAAGTGGTTGCGGTCGAACGTGAGCAAGCCCTCGTCGCGCAGCTTACCGAGCTCGTTCGACATGGCGCTGCGGTCCACGCAGAGGTAGTCCGCGAGCTGCTGCCGGTTGAACGGGATCGAAAATGACCCTCTGTTCTGGCGCTGCGACTCGGCCGAGAGATAGGAGAGCAGCTTTTCGCGCGTCGTGCGCTGCGCAATGTGCAGCAGCTTTTCGTTCATCCGGAGGTTTTTTTCCGCCAGCGAGGCGAGGAGGTTGCGGATCAGGCGCGCGTGAAACTCGCAGTTTACCGAGCAGGTGGTCATGATTTTGCGCACGTTCAAATATAAAACGGACGTGGGCTCCACGGTGACGGCGCTGATAGAAAGCGTCGCGCCCTGCGTGCAGGCGTAGCTCTCCGCAAAAACCTGGCCGGGCCGCACCTGGGCCATCAGGTGCCGATTGCCCCAAAAATCCTCCTGGATGATGTGCACGACGCCGGTCAGCACCAACCCGACCGAGTCGACATGCTCGCCGAAACGCAGCACAAACTCGTTGCGCGCGTACGCGCGCTCCTGTACGCTGAGGCACCCAAGCAGGGTCGGGATCTCGTGCTCCGCAATGCCTGAAAAAAGCGGTGATGTTTTTAGTATACCGATCAAATTTTGCAATCCACGCCCCCCGTTGTATTTCCAACAGATTGATCGCCTGTATCGTAGTATACTCCTGCAAGAAAGTCAAGGAGGACGGCAAAATGTTGCGGAAAATCATTCAAATAGATGAAGAAAAATGCAACGGCTGCGGCGCGTGCGCGTCGGCCTGCCACGAGGGTGCCATCGGCATGGCGAACGGCAAGGCGAAACTTTTGCGCGACGACTATTGCGACGGGCTCGGCAACTGCCTGCCGGTCTGCCCGACGAATGCGATCTCGTTTGTGGAGCGCGAGGCCGCGGCGTTTGACGAGCAGGCGGTGGCGTTGGGCAAGGCGGAAAAGGAAAAGATCCAGGCCGCAAAGATGCCGTTTTGCGGCTGTCCGGGCACGCAGTCGCGCCGGATCGAGCGCGGGGAGCCGCAGGACAGCGCCGCCGGGAACGCGCCGCGCCCGGTATCGCGGCTCTCGCAGTGGCCGGTGCAGATCAAGCTTGTGCCGGTCAACGCCCCGTATTTTGACGGCGCGAAACTGCTCGTCGCGGCCGACTGCACGGCGTTTGCGTACGGCGATTTCCACGAGCGGTTCCTCAAGGGCCGCGTTGTATTGGTCGGCTGCCCGAAGCTCGACGCCGCGGATTACGCGGAGAAGCTGACCGCGATTCTCGGCCAAAACGAGATCAAAAGCGTGACGGTCGTGCGCATGGAGGTGCCGTGCTGCGGCGGCATCGAGCACGCGGTCAAGACGGCGCTTCAAAACAGCGGGAAGCTGATCCCCTGGCAGGTAATCACCGTCGCGACGGACGGAACGATCATAGAATAGCAGGAGGATAGACAATCAATGACGACAGAGATGTTTTGTTTCCAGTGCGAGCAGACCGCGTTCGGCAGCGGCTGCACCGGCAAGGCGGGGGTTTGCGGCAAGAAGTCCCCGGTCGCAAAGCTCCAGGACAGATTGACGGGCGCCATGATCGGCCTTGCGCGCGCGGCGCAGGGCGAAAAGCCGGACAGCGACGCGCACCGCGCGCTGATTGCCGGTCTGTTCACGACCATAACCAACGTCAACTTTGACGGCGCGGTCATCGAAAAGCGGATCGAGGCGGTCACGCGCGCAAAGGAAGCGCTCATCGCGCGTCGCATGGACGGCGGCAAGGGCATCGAGGACCACGACATGGAGCGCGTCTGGACGGCGGACGAGGATGTCCGCTCGCTCAAGTCGATGATCCTGTTCGGCCTGCGCGGCATGGCCGCGTACGCGTACCACGCGCTCATGACAGGCTACAGCGACGAAAAAGTGAACGCGTTCTTTTACGAGGGCCTGTACGCCGTGGGCGCGGACTGGGGCATGGAACAGCTTCTGCCCGTGGTATTGAAGGTCGGCGAGGTCAACTACGCGTGCATGGCGCTGCTCGACCGCGCCAACACGGAGACGTTCGGCACGCCCGTGCCCACGACCGTGCCGCTGACCGTCGAGAAGGGGCCGTTCATCGTCGTGACCGGCCACGACCTGCTGGACCTCAAGCTTCTGCTCGAGCAGACCGAGGGCAAGGGCGTCAATATCTATACGCACGGCGAGATGCTCCCCGCGCACGCCTATCCGGAGCTCAAAAAGTTCGCGCATTTAAAGGGCAACTTCGGCACCGCCTGGCAGAGCCAGCAGAAGGAGTTCGACGGCATGCCCGCGCCCGTCGTGTTCACGACCAACTGCCTCATGCCGCCGCGGCCGTCGTACGCCGACCGCGTGTTCACGACCGAGGTCGTCGCGTTCCCGGAGATCGTGCACATCGGCGAGAACAAGGACTTTGGGCCCGTGATCGAGAAGGCGCTTTCCCTCGGCGGCTACGCCGAGGACCACCCGATGACCGGCATCAACGGCGGCTCCACCGTCACAACGGGCTTTGGCCGCGGCACGGTGCTGTCGGTTGCGGACAAGGTGATCGACGCCGTCAAATCCGGCGCGATCCGGCATTTCTTCCTCGTCGCCGGCTGCGACGGCGCCAAGCCCGGTCGCAATTACTACACGGAGTTCGTGCGCCTCACGCCGCCCGACACCGTCATCTTGACGCTGGCCTGCGGCAAGTACCGCTTTAACGACCTCGACCTCGGCACGGTCGCCGGCCTGCCGCGGCTGCTGGACATGGGCCAGTGTAACGACGCCTACGGCGCGATCCAGGTCGCCGTGGCGCTCGCCGACGCGTTCGGCTGCGGCGTCAACGACCTGCCGCTGTCCATGGTCCTGTCCTGGTACGAGCAGAAGGCCGTCTGCATCCTGCTGACCCTTCTGTACCTCGGCATCAAGAACATCCGATTGGGGCCGACGCTGCCCGCGTTCGTGTCCAAGAACGTGCTCAACTACCTCGTCGAGCACTACCAGATCGCGCCGATCACGACGCCGGCGGAGGACCTCGCCGCGCTGCTGAAATAAGGCGCGGAATTTAGGGGAAACGCGGCGCGGGACGGGCAACCGTCCCGCGCTGTTGCGTTGGGGCGCTTTGGGTGGGGCGTACGTTGGAGGCTCCGCCTCCAGTCCCACAGTTCGCAATGGTCGCACAAGCCTTGCTTGGCTTGCGCTTCCTTGCTCACTGGGTCTACGCTTCGCTTTCTCCGCCAACGGCGGCGCTCAGCTTCGGCCCCTCCGCCAAAGGGCCGAAGGCCCTTTGGAAACCCGTATCGCTGTAAGCGAGGAAACGTAAAGTGCTAACAAACTACGTATCCAGCAGAATGGAATTCCAAAGGGACGTGTCCCTTTGGCAGGGGTTTGGGGACGGAGTCCCCAACGTACTCTCCCGTTCCCTCCGCTCCACCCATCCCCCGCGCCGCTGGCGCAACGGGCGTGCCCCGTGGTATAATCGCGCCATGACGGAAGGAACGCAACTCTTTCAAAAGCGGCTGACCGAGCTGGCCGACCGCGCGAAATCGCGCGGCGTTTACGCGTACACGGACTTCCTTTCGCTGCACGAGCTGGCGGTGCTTGCCGACATGCGGGGCGCGCTTTCGGACGCGGCGCCGCAGACGTTCGGCGGCGCGGAGGGCTGCGAGCGGCGGATGGCGCGGTTCGGGTCCGAGGCGCTGTGCGGTTATGAAGAATCGTTCCCGATCGTCTGCGTCGAGGTCCGGCCCAGGGGCGAAAAGTTTGCCGACGCGCTGACGCACCGGGACTTTTTGGGCGCACTATTAAATCTCGGGGTGGCGCGCGAATCGCTCGGCGACATTTTTGTGCATGAAAACGCGGGCTATGTGTTCTGCAAGCGCGCAATCGCACCGTTTTTGATCGAGAACCTCGCGCGCGTTAAGCGCACGAGCATGTGCTGTGCGGCGGTGGACGCGCCGCCCGCGGCGGCGAAAGTGCGGCTTGTGCCCGAGAAGCTGCAGGTTGCGGGCGAGCGCCTCGACGGCGTGATCGCCAAGGCCTATCATCTTGCGCGCGAGGAGAGCACGGAGCTGTTTATGCAGGGCCGCGTGTTCGTGGACGGCGCGCCGTGCTTAAAAGGCAGCGCCTCGCCGCGACCGGGCGACGTCGTCTCCGTGCGCGGGTACGGCCGCTTCGTCTACCGCGGCCCCGCGGGGCTGACGAAAAAGGGCCGGCTGAACGTCGTGATCGAGAAATACGAGACCTGACGCGGCGCGGTTTCGGTGCGCCGCGGCGCAAAATCCGGCGGTGTGCTATGATAATGATAAATTCTGGAGGCGAAAACGATGCTGTTTGTCTGTTATCCGCGCTGCACGACGTGCCAGCGGGCGCGCCAATGGCTCGACGCGCGCCATATTGCGTACACGGCGCGCGACATCAAACTCGACAACCCGACCTACGACGAGCTTGCCGCCTGGCATCGCACAAGCGGGCTGCCGCTCAAGCGCTTTTTCAACACGAGCGGCCTGCAATATAAGGCGCTCGGGCTTGCTAAAAAGCTGGCGGACATGGACGAGACCGCGCAGCTTCAACTCCTTGCCGCCGACGGCATGCTCGTAAAACGCCCGATTCTTGTCGGCGACGGCTTCGTGCTCGTGGGCTTTTCCGAGCATGAATGGGAGAAAAAGCTATGATCTATTTCTTTTCCGGCACCGGCAACTCGGCATGGGTCGCGCGCCGGCTTGCGGAGTTGACCCATGACGAGGCGCTCGACATTAAATCGCTGCCGGCGGACGGCGGGATCGTGCCGTTTGCGGGCAGGGACGGCGCGGTCGGCATCGTGTTCCCGGTCTATGCGTGGCTGCCGCCCGAGATCGTGCTGCGGTTTGCGCGGCGGCTGAAGGCGCCGCGGGGCGCGTTTTGCTACGCGGTCTGCACCTGCGGCGGCGCGGCGGGACACGCGATGCGCGCGCTGAAAAGCGTGTTTCCGCTCACTTCGGCGTATTCGCTGACGATGCCGAGCAATTATGTGATCGGCTTCGACGTGGACGGGCCGGAACTCGCGCAGCAAAAAATTGCCGCCGCCGCGGAGCGGCTACCGGCCATCGCGGCGGACATTCTGGCAAAAAAAACCGTCGCCGACGTACGCGAGGGCGATTCTCCGTGCGTCAAAACGTCGGTGGCGGGCCCCCTGTTCAACGCGTTCGCGCGGCGGACGAAGCCGTTCTTTGCCGAGGAAACCTGCACCGGCTGCGGGCTCTGCGGGCGCAACTGTCCGGTTCATGCGATTCGCCTTACCGGCGGGCGGCCGGTATGGGCGCTGCGCCGCTGCGAGATGTGCTTGAGCTGCATCAACCGCTGCCCTGTGCGTGCCATCCAGTACGGCGCGGCCACGCGCGGCAGGGGCCGGTACTATTTTGCCGGGCGCGGGGATTAGCCGAGCCGCCGGGGCGCGTTACGGCGCTGCCGTCGCCGCGGCCGCCTCGGCCGTCGAGGCCGCGAGCAGGGCGGAAAGCGACGCGATGTCGTCGGCGTTTACGGCATCGCCCGTGTACAGCGTATACTGCGCTTCACCGCAGGTCCAGCCTGAAAGCGCGCCGTTCTCGCCGCCGCCGATCGTCCGCGTCGTGACCTCGACGCTGTAACCGTCTGCGTCGACGACCGTGCTGCGCACGTCGCCGTCAAACGTCTCGTATACGCCGGAGATGTCCTCCGCCGTCTTCGCCGCGCGGTAGGTATAGACCCTGCCGCCGTATGCGAACAGGATCTGCGCGATCTTGTCCGCGATGACGCTGTATCGCACATCCTCAGCGCCCTGCGGCGCTCCGATCGTCACGCCGAGCCGCGAAAACGCCGAGGCGTCGGCCACGTCCACGACGGGGTTTGGCAGCTGCGCCGCGGTTTCGGCCGGTTCGGGCGCGGAGGGACTGTCCGCGCACGCGACAAACGCGAGCATCAGCGCCGCCGCGGTCAGGATTGACAAAAGCTTTTTCATATCGGAGCGTCCTTTTCTGCAAATTCCAACTGAAACACCTGCGCACGGGAGCAAAGGTTGCGCGGCGGCGCAAAAAATATGGGCCGTAGAATTTTTCCGCACGCTCACCACACGAACGGCACGAGGCGATACCGTGTCCCCCCGGCGTATTCCGCGTACCCCGGGAGCGAGTCGAGCAGCATTTTATCCTCCTTGATCGTGCGCACGACGATCACCGCGGCGATGATTGCGGCGCAGCCGCCGGTAAGCGGCGTGCCGAACACGAGCGGGAGCGCCGCCGAGAACAGCAGGACCGCCGCGTACGTCGGATGCCGCACGACGCGGTACGGGCCCGCGCGGCAGACCGTCTGGCCGCGGTCCGTCTGCACGCGCGCCGTCGATTCGAGGAACGTGTTGACGGTCAGCGCGTACAGGCTCAGCGCCGACGAAAGAAGCGCCAGCAGCATGCCGAGCCAGAACGCCCAGCCGATGGCCGGCGCGTTCGCCGCCTCGAGCCCCGCGGCGAGATACACGACGAAAAACGCGAGCAGCCAGGTAGAGGATAGCAGCTTCGAGGCCGGAGCGGTTACCTACAGAGTTACCTA
>CAZKGE010000050.1:0-11362 GCA_964552065.1 uncultured Oscillospiraceae bacterium
TGCCGTCGCTTAAGTTTTCGCCGATGCCGATGATGAACGCCGTTCCGTGCTCGCGCAGGTACAGGTATTCCCGCTCCTTGGGCGTTTTGTCGGGGTAGAGGTCCAGCAGCTCCTGCGCCGTGACGAAGCTGACGGAACGGGAAAGCTCCGTGTCCAGCACCGGGTATTTGGCGCGCAGGACCGCGTTTGTGTAGCAGACGGCGTCGACGATGGACTGCACCGTCGCCTTTAAGTAATCGATCGTGCGGTCCTCGCGCGTGATGACCTTCTCCCAGTCCCATTGGTCCACATAGATCGAGTGGAGGTTGTCAAGCTCCTCGTCGCGGCGGACCGCGTTCATGTCCGTGTACAGCCCCTTGCCCTCGAAAAACCCGTAGCGGTACAGCGCGTACCGCTTCCATTTCGCCAGCGACTGGACGACCTCCGCCGTCACTTCCGCGGCCGGAATATCGAAGGAGACCGGCCGCTCCACGCCGTTTAAATTATCGTTCGTGCCCTCCGCCGGATTCACGAACAGAGGCGCGGATACGCGCTTTAACTGCAAGAGATCCGACAGCGATTCCTGGAACGTACGCTTGATGAGCGCGATAGCGCTCTGCGTGTCGTACAGCCCGAGCTTGCTGACATAGCCTTCGGGGATGGTGGTGTGCAACATGGCTCTTCCTCCTTCTTTTTATTTTGTGACGCGGCGGGTTTTTCGGCTTTGCGGCGCCCTGTCCGCGATCCAAATATTGTTCAGAAGTATAGTCTTTGCGTAAAACATTGTCAAGGCAGGAATTATATGATATATAAAATTTCCGCCGCCTTGTATTATACGCCCCACTTCGGTATACTAAAATCGTATTCTGACCGCCGGAGGGTTTATTATTTATGAAAATCGCGAACCTGACGCCGCACATCGCCTGCTCTCCGGGCGATTTCGGCAGGACCGTGCTCATGCCGGGCGACCCGCTGCGCGCAAAGCTGATTGCGGACACGTATTTAGCCGACGCGGAGCTCGTCAACAACGTCCGCGGCATACAGGGCTACACCGGATTCTATAACGGCAAGCGCGTCTCCGTCATGGCCAGCGGCATGGGCATGCCGTCGATGGGCATCTACTCCTACGAGCTGTACAATACTTTCGGCGTGGAGACCATACTGCGCGTCGGCTCCGCCGGCGGTCTGCACCCGGACCTCAAGCTTTTCGACCTCGTCCTCGGCCAGGCCGCCTGCACGAACTCCAACTATTTATCGCAATACGGCCTTTCCGGCACCTTCGCGCCCATCGCGGACTTTGGCCTCCTCGAAAAAGCCGTCGACGTCTGCCGCGAACGCAAGTTCCGCTTTATGGTCGGCAACCTCCTCTCCTCCGACACGTTCTACGACGACGGCGGCATCGACTTTACCCTGCGCTGGCGTAAGCTCGGCGTGCTCGCCGTCGAGATGGAGGCCGCCGCCCTCTACGCCAACGCCGCCCGCGCCGGCAAAAAAGCGCTCGCCATCTGCACGATCTCCGACCTCATCGAGGGCGGCGAGGTCACCACCGCCGAACAGCGCCAGACCGCGTTCCACGAGATGATGCAGCTTGCGCTCGAGATTGCGGAGTAGGGGAACGACGAAGGGGAACGGGGGGCTTTTCTGCAGGGGCTCCGCCCCTGCACCCCGCCAAAGGGACACGTCCCTTTGGAAACCCATTCTGCCGGACACGGAGTTCGACGCCTCTGCTTATCCCCTTGAAACCAAACCAAAAAGCAGCCCTTCGGGCTGCTTTTTAGGTTAGCTTTAATTAAGATATGGCAAAGGCATTTGTCCATGTGTCCAGCTTGCAGGGTTTCCAAAGGGCCCTCGGCCCTTTGGCGGGTGTTTGAGGGCAGAGCCCTCAACGTACCCTTCCGTTCTTTACGACAGCAGATCCCCCTGGTGTGCAACGAGCGTGGCGTCGAACACGCCGGGCACGCGCAAAAACTTATCCACAAAGTCGGTGTCCGACTCGCGCACGCGCAGCTCGACGGTGAGCTCGATGCCGTCGCGCTGGACGGTCTTGGACTTGACGTGCGCCTTGGGCAGCTGCTTGACGAGCGCCTTGATCTGCTGCGACGCGCGGTCGTCGAAGTGCAGGATCAAAAGGTACGGCGAGGTGGAAGCGCCCTTCATGCTCGTGACGACGACCATCACGATGCCGATGACGAGCGCGCCGATGAGTCCGACGTCGACAAAGCCCGCGCCGAGCGCGAGTCCCTCGCCGACGGCCCAGAACATGAACACCGTGTCGATAGGGTCCTTGACGGCGGTGCGGAAACGCACGATGGACAGCGCGCCGACCATGCCGAGCGAGAGCGTGAGGTTGCTCGAGATGAGCATGATCACGAGCGACGACACCATGGTCAGCATGATGATGCTGAGGTTGAACGAGCGCGAGTAGATCACGCCGGCAAACGTTTTCTTATAGATGAAATACAGAAACACGCCTATGGCCAGCGCGATGAGCAGCGTCAGCACCACCTGTATGGGGTTGAGCGTGCCGGAGAACAGGTCCCCGATGTTGAATGCGGTTGCGACCGGGTCAGTCATGAAGCGTTCCTCCTCGTTGGTATCTTTCCCGCCCCGGCGGACGACGTTCCGGGGCTCGCGCCAAATGGGCGCCGGTTCTAAAAGCTTTAAAACTCGTACTGCCGGCAGTAGACGTACTTGCTGGCGGCGGTGCGCAGCGCGGCGTTTGCCTGCAAGAGCATCTGCACGTAATGCGGCAGGCTGTCCCCGAACTTGACCTCGAGTATCAGGCAGTTGACGAGGTCCCAGACCGGGTAGGTCGGCAGGTTCGGGTTGAACAGGTCCGTCGCGCGCAGGGCCGTGCGGACGTTCTTGTCGAACGTAATGCGCACGTCGTCGGCGGGGAACACATACGGCTCCCTCGTATAATCGACCAAAACGCGGGGTCTAAGACACCGCGTGCGGAATATGCCGTAGAACGTGCGCGAGAGCGGATCGCCGCGGTCGTACAGCACGCGGATGTCGCCGCGCACGACGGCCTCGCACTCGGCGCGCGTGAGGGAGAGGCTGTCCTTCTTGATGTACGCGCCTTCCTTGTGCTTGCGCTCGAGCTTGATCGTCGCGTCGGATAGATTATATATGCGAATCCGGAATTTGTCACGAGAATCCACGCCGTCAACCTTGTCGGAAACGCCGGTCTCGTACGGGTCGTCGAAGTACAGACTGCGGATAAAGTATTCGCCGCCGTTCTTTGCCGCGTTGACGTCCTGCGGCAGGGCCATGCGCAGCCGGTGCGACATGACCGCGTGCTCGCCCTCCGTAATGATGTATTTCAGTTCGTGCCGGTACGGTTTGCCGGCCCCCTGGATTTCCTCCATCCCTGCTCCTAAAAAGCGGCGCGGCGCCGCGCTTTTTTCAAAAAAACGAAATCAGTCCCGTCACTCGCCCGCGGGCAGCGTGGTCACCGCGCCGAACACGCTCATCATCTCGTTATCGGACAGCGAGAAGAACTTCTGTGCGTACTTGAGGTAATAGTTCGGGTAGTTTCTCGCGTACAGGCGGATGTTCTCGCAGTGCTGCTGCCAGGAGTCGAAGTTGATGCCCTCCCACAGGTCCACGTCGTAATACATCTCGTCCTTGATGCGCGCCTCGCACTCGTCCACGCGCGCGATGATCTTGTCCGTCGTGTAGACATTATTGAATAGATACGCGCAGTAGTTCAACAGCTCCTGCCGCCACGTCGGGTTCTTGAACAGCGCGCGGATCAGCTTTGTCGACGTCGCCTTGCTCGCGCCGTGGCCCTCGGGGTCGAAGTACCGGGCGAAGAAATCGCGCCGGTAGCCGGACGAGTATGTGTCGGAATTGCTGTCGTCGCGGTTCATCGCCCAGCAGAAGTCGTAAAAGAGCCAGCGCCACTTGTTGTCGGTCTCCTCCGTGCGCCAGTACTTGATGTTGCCCGAGTCGGTGTTGCCGACGAGGATCTCGGCCGCGGTGTACAGCGCGAGGTTCTTTTCGTCGATCATCGAGCAGATATAGGCGTAGTTCTGCGGGTCGGAGAGGTCGTGCGTGTCGGCCCACTCGACCATATCCGTATAGTCGCGCCAGCCGTCGCCGGAGATCACGCACTTCTCGTTGCCGTTGCCCATCAGAATGTCGATCGCGTCGGGGTTGGCCAGGCCGTAGTGCTGCGCGAGGAAGTTTGACGTGATCTTCTCGCGCAGGTTGTACACGCCCCAGTACCTGCCGTTAAGGTAGAGCGCCATCTGCCGGTAGGCCTGCACATAGATCCGGCTCTCCGGCGGCAGCCCATAATCGCCGCCGTCCTCGAACAGCGAGGTCACGACGATGTCGCGGATGCGCGAGAACGTGTTGTCCTGCGCGCTCGGCCGCAGGATGACGGACTTGTACCACGTATACGGGCGCGTAGAAAAGAACGCGTAGTTCAGCGTCGACGGGCCGTAGCCTGGCCTGGCGATGATCGCGAACGGCTTTTGCTCCTTGGCGCGCGAGTATGCGCCGAATATGCGCACGACCGCGTCCTGCGCGTACTCGAGCTTGCCGTCCTCGCCGATTAAATCGAAGTGCACGGGCCGCTCCCAGCCCTGCCAGAAGTTGGCCAGCGTGGAGGACTCGTGGTTCATCAGCCCCTCCATCGTCGTGCCCGTCGCGTCCTCGCCCGTGGCGGTGGCGTACTTATTGCCCAGCACGTAGATGCCCTTGTCCGGGTCCCAGAGGTTGTCCGGGTCGGTGATGAGGCTCATGACCGGCAGCGTCAGCTTGTGGTCCTGCACGCTCGAGGCGCCCGTTTCGATGATAAACGTCGCGTCCGCCGAATCGCTGCCGTAAAGGCCGTCCGTGAACGCGCGCGCGCGCAGCACGGCGGTCTTACTGACCGTGATCGGCCCCTGGTAGGCCGTGCTCGAGCGCACGGGGTCCGTGCCGTCGAGCGTGTACGTAATCGTGCTGCCGGGCTGCTCTTGGATGGACACGGTCTGCGCGCCCTGGTAGATGCCGGCGGCGAGGTCGAACTCCGGCGTCTCGGCGTATCCGGCGAGCCCGCCGCTGTTGGCCGCGCCCGGCGTGGGTTTGTCATAATACAGAAGCTGCGCGCCCGTGCGGCCGTAGGAGACGTCCGCATGGCCCGCGCCGAGCAGGAGCTTGTCCAGTATCTCGCCCTCGGGCGAGTATAAAAGTATGATGTCGCCGTCGCCGCTTAAACGGAAATTCGTGGCAAGCTCATTTTTTTTTTGCGCGTCGGTGATGTTCTTCCCCGACGCCATGATAACGAGGTATTCGCCGGGGTCGATCGTAACGTTCGGGAACGACCACTTGGCCGGGTTCTTGGCGTTGTTGCTCAGCGCGTAGCCGGCAAGCGAAACCGCGGCGGCGGATGTGTTGTGCAGCTCGATCCAGTCGTAATACTGCTGGTCCGGCTGCTTGAGATAGGAATAGTTCGCGTTCATCGCCTCGGACAGGACCAGCTCGCCCGTGCCGTAGGTGAGCGTCGCGGAGAACGCCTTCAGCCCCTCGTTCGTGTTCGGAAAGCCCGGCGTGGGCTGCGCGCACGGCGCAAACTCGCCCGTGCCGTCCGGCACGCGCGCAAAGCTGATGTCGGTCTGCATGCGCGTGTATTCGTAGCTGTCGAGCAGCTTGCCCTTCGGCGTGGCCAGCACGGCCGCCTCGCTGTACGCGGCCAGGGCGAACGGCGCCTCGATCTTGTCGGGCTGCTGCGTCTCGCGGCCGGTGCAGTAGATCAAAAGCACCGCGTTAGCGCCGATCTTCGTGCCGTCGGGCAGCTTATACTTGGTGGGCTGCGCCGGGTCGTCCGATATGCCGAAGCCGGACAGGTCGACGTCGCTGCCGGTCGTGTTGTACAGCTCGATCCAGTCGCAGTACGAGCCGTCCGGGCCGACGATCGTGCTGGCGTTGCTGGCCATGAACTCGTTGATGTACACGCCGATGTCCTCGCCGGAATCGGCCGTGATCGTGGCTAGATACGCGGCGACGCCCTCGTCCGTGTTCGGAAAACCGGGGCTCGGGCGCGACTCGATCCAATTGTCGGGGTTTGTGGGATCGCGCGAGAGCGTGCTGCCCGAGGCCACCGCGCGCAAGCCGGCGCTGTCGATGACCTTGCCCGCGACCGAGGAGAGGATCACGTCGTCGCTCGACGAGAGCTTGAAGCCCGCGTGCATCTTTCCCTTCGTCGCGTCGCCGCCGCAGAACACGAGCGCGTAGCCGTCCGGCTCAAGCACCGTGTTGGCGGGGAACGTCCATTTCGCCGCGGTCGTTAGGTCGTCCGACAGACCGAAGCCGCCGATGTTGACCGCATCCTGCCCCTGGTTGTGGATCTCGATCCAGTCCGGGTATTCGCCGTTGTCGTCCGCGACGGCGCCCTTGTTGCTCGTCATGACCTCCGAGATCACCACGCCCGCGGTCGTGCTTTCGTTGGCGCCGGTGCCGCCGCCCTTGCGGATATATAGAACCAGCCCGATCGTTGTGGCGACGGCCAGCAATAAAATCAGAAATTTCTGCGATGCGCGCGAGCGCCTTCTCTTCTTCGCCAAGTTCGAAACTCCTTCTCCGGGTGGGGGAGCGGGGCCGCTTTCCGGCCCCGTATTCACCTGACAATATACCACATGGGCCAGGTTCTTCCTAGGGATGTCAAGGAATATTCACAATCCGCTCATATCGTCTTCACGAGCCGCATAAGCTTTTCTTTCGTGTTGTCGGCGGGCTTGAGCACGCAGTGACGCCACAATGCGTCAAGCTTTGCGCCCACGGCGGGCGAGGGCCCGACGCCGAGCGCGCGCATCACGTCCGCGCCGTCTATCGCAAGCTCGGCGACGGAAAACGGGACCTGCTCGGCCTGCATCCTTTCGTACAGCGCGCGCCATTTGACCGCGACATAGCCGTCGTCCGAGCCGCAACCGCGGATGTCCGTCTCGCGCATAGCGATCATGTCGCGGCAGAACGCCCTGCCCCATTCGGCAAACCGGCGCTTGAGCGTCATCTCCTTCGCCGTGCCCTGCACGTCGTACATGTGCCATTGTACGAGCGCCGTCACATGCTCCGTCACGGCGTTTGAAAAGCGCAGCCGCTGAAGAATCGCACGCGCCATGTCCGCGCCGCGCCTGTCGTGGCCCAGAAAGCGGCCCGTGTTTTTCAACATCTCCGGCTTGCCCACGTCGTGCAGCAGGCCCGCAAGGCGCAGGTCCAGTTCCGCGGGCGCGGCCTGGCACGCGTGGAACGCGTGCTCGAGCACCGTGTAGCGGTGCAGGGAGCGAAGCTGCTGCACGCCCCGGCCTTCCAGAAGCTCGGGAATCACATATTCCCACGCGCCGAGCTGTTCGAGCAGCCGCAATGCCTTGAGCACCGCGCCCGGCTCGCCATACCGGGCGTCGGACAGCAGTATTTTCTCCAGCTCCGCGCGCTTTCTTTCCTCCGCAATGTCGGAAAGTCCGCCCGCGTTGCGCCCGGCCGCCGCGAACGTATCGTCGTCGATCATAAACCCCAGTTCGCACGCAAACCGCACGAGCCGCAGCACGCGCACGGCGTCGGAGCGCAATATATCGTCCGGGTCGCGGCTCGTCGTGCGGATCAGCCGCCGGTCGAGGTCCAGTAAGCCCCCGGTCGGGTCGGCCACAGCGCCCGTAGCCAGGTCCGCGTACAGCGCGTTGACCGTAAAGTCGCGCCGGAACGCGTCGCTTTCCAGCGTCCCGCCGAGGCGCACGCTGTCCGGCCGGTGATGCCCCCCCTGCGCGTACGTGTCCGCGCGGAATGTCGTGTGCTCGACCGACAAACCGTACGCGTGCAGCTCGACCGTGCCCATCTCCTTCGCCTTCTCGATCACGCGCATGCCGCGCTCCCTGCACAGCGCGACCACTTCGTCCGGCAAGAGCGCGCTCGCGATGTCGATGTCCGACGGCGGCAGGCCGAGCAGAACGTTCCGCACATACCCGCCGACAAGATAAGCCGAAACGCCCGCGTCCGAAAAGACGCGGGCAAGCTTCGCTAATTTGTCGGGAATCAAAATCCTCATAAAGTTAAGCTCGCAGTCGGTCCGGCCGCGCGGGGCGAAGCGTACGCGGGAACGGAGAGGGGTTGTTACTTTTCTTTCTAGAAAGAAAAGTAACAAAAGAAAGTCGGGAGCCGTGCTCCAAGGCTACGTCTTTTCCTAGCTTTCTTTTCGCTTCCTTTTCTTTCGCGAAAGAAAAGGAAGAAAGAAAAACCCGTTACTCCTCCTCGGGTTCGTCGTCGTCCTGATGCGGCACGACCGCGACGGACACCACGCGCGTACCCTCGTCGACGCGCATGAGCTTGACGCCCTGCGTGTTCCTGCCGATCACGGACACCTGCACAAGCGGCATGCGCATGACGGTGCCGTCGTCGCGGATGAGCATCAGGTCCTCGTCCTCGGTCGTCATGCGCAAACATTCGAGGTCGCCGGTCCTCTCGGTCAGCGCCATGGCGAGCACGCCCTTGCCGCCGCGCCGCTGCAGCGGGTACTGCTCCTCGGGCGTGCGCTTGCCCATGCCGAGCGCGGACACGGTGAGCACGCTCGCGCCGCGGACGACCTTGACCATGTCGACGACCTCGTCGTCGTCGTCGAGCTCGATCGACTTGACTCCCGTCGCGACGCGGCCCATCGCGCGCACGTCGTCCTCCGCAAAGCGGATGCACTTGCCCTTTCGGGAGCCGACGATGAACTCGTCGTTCCCGTCCGAGAGCTCGACGGCGATCAGCTCGTCGCCCTCGCGGAGGTTGACCGCGATCAGCCCGCCCTTGCGGATATTGGAGAAATCGGCGAGCGGCGTCTTCTTGATCACGCCGAGCCGCGTCGCCATCACGAGATAGCCGCCCTCGACGGAGGGCGCGACGGGGAACATCGCGGTCACCTTCTCGCCGCCGGCAAGCTGCAAGAGGTTCACGATCGGCAGCCCCTTGGCCGAGCGCCCGGCCTCGGGGATGGCGTAGCACTTGATCTTGAACGCGCGGCCGAGGTTCGTAAAGAACAGGATGTTCGCGTGCGTGCTCGTGACGAATATGCGCTCGACGAAATCCTCCTCGCGCGTGGTCTGCCCGACCACGCCGCGGCCGCCGCGCTTCTGCGCGCGGTACGTGTCCGGCGAGAGCCGCTTGATGTACCCGAAATGGGTCATCGTGACGGCCATCTCCTCCTCCTGGATCACGTCGTCGAGGTCGATGTCGTCGATCATCTGCGTAATCTCGGTCCGCCGCGCGTCGTTGTGCCGCTCCTTGACCAGAAGCGCCTCGTCCTTGATGATGCCGAGCAGCACGGTCTCGTCGGCCAGCACGGTTTCAAGGTACGCCACGCGCTCCTTCAATTGCCGGTCTTCGTCTAATATTTTGTCGCGCTCGAGGCCGGTCAGCCGCTGCAAGCGCATGTCCAGTATCGCCTGCGCCTGCTTTTCGGAAAGGCCGAAGCGCGCCATCAGCTTCTCCCGCGCCTCCGGCGGGTTGGCGGCCTTTTTGATGAGGTCGACGATCTCGTCGATGTTGTCGAGCGCGATGATCAGCCCCTCGAGGATGTGGAGCCGCTCCTTGGCGCGGTCGAGCTCGAACTTCGTGCGCCGCGTGACCACGTTCTTCTGATGCGCGAGATAGTGGAACAAAATCTCCTGCAGCGAGAGCACCTTGGGCTCGCCGTCGACCAGCGCCAGCATGATCACGCCGAACGTGCTCTGCATGTCCGTGTGCTTGTAGAGCTGGTTTAAGACCACGTTCGCGTTGACGTCCCTTTTCAGCTCGATCACGACGCGCATGCCGGTGCGGTCCGTCTCGTCACGCAGGTCGGAGATGCCTTCGAGCTTCTTCTCGTGCACAAGCTCCGCGATGCGCTCGACCAATCGCGCTTTGTTTACCTGGTACGGGATCTCCGTCACGATGATGCGGCTGCGCCCCACGCCGTACTGCTCGATCTCCGCCCGCGCGCGCACCACGATGCGGCCGCGGCCCGTGCGGTACGCCGACGCGATCCCCATGCGGCCCATGATGATGCCGCCCGTCGGGAAGTCCGGGCCGGGGATGTACTGCATCAGCTCGTCGGACGTAATCTCCGGGTTCTCGATCAGCGCCACCAGGCCGTCGATCGTTTCGCCCAGGTTGTGCGGCGGAATGTTCGTCGCCATACCCACCGCGATGCCGCCCGAGCCGTTGACGAGTATGTTCGGAAACCGCGACGGCAGAACCGACGGCTGCAGGAGCGTTTCGTCGAAGTTCGGATAGAAGTCCACGGTGTCCTTCTCGATGTCCGCCAGCATCTCCGACGCCATCTTCGACAGCCGCGCCTCCGTGTACCGCATCGCCGCCGCGCCGTCGCCGTCCACCGAGCCGAAGTTGCCGTGGCCCTCCACCAGCATGTACCGCGTCGAAAACGGCTGCGCAAGCCGCACCATCGCCTCGTATACCGACGAGTCGCCGTGCGGGTGGTACTTGCCCAGCGTGTCGCCCACGATCCTCGCACTCTTTCGAAACGGCTTGTCCGGCTGCAACCCCAGCTCGTCCATCGAGTACAATATCCGCCGGTGCACGGGCTTTAAGCCGTCGCGCACGTCCGGCAGGGCGCGGTTGATGATCACCGCCATCGCGTACGAAATGAAGCTCGTCTTCATCTCGCTCTCTAGGTGCACCGGTATGATTCTGTCTTTCGTCAAGTCGCTCATGGAATTCTCCTAAAGTTTCTCTTCTTTTCTTTCGGAAGAAAGAAAAGAAGCAAAAGAAAGTCAAGCAAAGGGTCGCTTTACTTTTCTTTCGGAAGAAAGAAAAGTAAACAAAAGAAAATCGGGAGCCGTCCTCCGGGCCGCGTGCTTTTCCCCAGCTTTCTTTTGGCTTCCTTTTCTTTCACGAAAGAAAAGGAAGAAAGAAAAAGCCGCTTTACTTTTCTTTCGGAAGAAAGAAAAGTAACAAAAGAAAGTCGGGAGCCGTACTCCGGGCCGCGCGCCCTTCCCAGCTTTCTTTTGGCTTCCTTTTCTTTCGCGAAAGAAAAGGAAGAAAGAAAAACTTCGCTACACGTCCAGATCGACGACGAGCTTGCTGTTCTGCTCGATGAACTCGCGGCGCGGGTCGACCTTATCGCCCATGAGCAGCGTGAACAGCTCGTCGGCCTCGATGGCGTCGTCGACCTGCACGCGCAGCATGATGCGCGTCTCGGGGTCCATGGTGGTTTCCCAGAGCTGCTCGGGGTTCATCTCGCCGAGGCCCTTATAGCGCTGGATGGTGGGCTTGGGTTCGCGGCCGATCTCGGTCAATGTGCGCTCGAGCTCCTCGTCGGAGTAGACGTACTTCTCGTACTTGTTCCGCTTGATCTGGTACAGCGGCGGCTGCGCGATGTAGACGTAGCCCTTCTCAATGAGCGGGCGCATGTGCCGGT